>JAESQE010000191.1 GCA_016765335.1 Planctomycetaceae bacterium | reverse complement strand
CTTTCAAGATAGTGAAGCAAGTGCTTGCGAGAACGCCGCAGCGTCGCCGGGCCAACATGCCTGGGGATCATGCCAGCTGCATGCAGGAAATTGTAGCCATCAATAATAAAAAACTGTTGAGACATGGGAATGGGCGTTAGGAGTTAGGCGTTAGGCGTTAGGCGTTAGGCGTTAGGCGTTAGGAGTTAGGAGTTAGGATTTTTGTTGGAAGTTGGTCATGGCGAGGTGCATGTTAACTCGTTATTTGATTCGTGTCCAAGATATTGTTTTGAGGCTGTTTCACCGGCAAGATGAATTGAGTTACAGTCGTTGAGTACATATACTGATGACTTCTTCTGTTTCCTTGTCCTACTTGCCTCAAGGGGGGAACTCTGGTGTCAGACTCCATAGTTATCGAACTTCAACAACAGGCCAGTGATGGCAACTGTCCTGTGGACGAATTGCTTCGCAAAGCTCTGATTGTTTCAACGAAACTTCAAATTTCAGATTTCAAAGAGTTGATTGATAACGAACTGACCGGCTATCAATCAACTGCAGAAGTTCCTGAGTATCGAGTCATATGTGCCAGTATAAAAGCGATAAATCCGGTCACCGGACAAAAGATGCCATTGCACTTTGAATCTGCACAGGATGAAGAACGGTTCTCCAGCTTCCCTGCAAGGCAGAGTGTTGCAGATATACAGAATCTCACTGACGGAGACAAATCGACACTTCATTGCCCACTTACTCCCCAAGAGAAGCAGTGCTTGATGAGGCAGATGACCACTCCCGTCCCTTTTGAATGTCAACGCTTGGTGTCTGCATCATCTCTCGTCGCGATCTTAAATGCTGTTCGTAACATCATTCTAAAGTGGTCCTTGCGATTGGAGGAACAAGGCATTCTTGGAGAAGGAATGAAATTCACGCCCGAAGAAAAGGAAATTGCGATGACCAGCCAGAATATTCATATCGGTAGCTTTCAGGGAGTCTTAGGTGATGTCAACGAAAGTACGGTTACCCAAGCGCTGACCATGTCCGTGAAAGCCGGTGACTTAAACAGTCTTCAGCAAAAGTTCGCGGAAGCTGGTATCTCACAGGAGGATCTTCAAGAACTGAAGTTAGCTCTCGAAACCGACCCGGAACCGAAGACGTCATCAGAGTTTGGCCCCAAAGTAAGTGCCTGGGTTGGAAGCATAATGACAAAAGCCGTAAGTGGATCTTGTAAACTCACCGTTGACACGGTCGCAAAACTGATCCCGGCTGCCATTGCTGCGTATTACGATTTGCCTAGCTGACTATGCAACAAAAGAAGAAGTGCGAAAAAAGTAGCGATAAAATAAGTTGGCTGGGGCTTGACCAAGCCAACTGTCTTGGGAACGAGGGGTTTGAAATCCCCTCTAACTCCCCCTTCGTAAGGGGGAGTTAGAGGTTCCCTTATTTTCCAAACGCCTAACGCCTATCGACTAATTCCTAACGCCTACTTCGTCGAGCCTGAAAAACTCTTTTGGAACTAGCACTTTGGGGTGGTGGCTGGGGATCTAGGTGTTAAGATTTGCAAGGTTTTTGTCTGTTCGTCTTTGAAACCTTGCAATTTGAGTCACGTATGAAGCCCAAATCTCCCTCTGGAAAATCTCAGTTTCAGCTCTTTCAAGCTCACTTTGATCAAATTCTTAATCACGACCATCCGTTGATTTTACTCGCAAATAAAATTGACTGGTTGCGTTTTGAGACAGAGCTGGAAGACTGCTACTGCCCCGATAATGGAGATCCGGCATTGCCTACGCGATTACTTGTGGGACTGCATTATCTCAAGCATGCGTTCAATGAATCGGATGATTCGGTGATTGCTCGACTCGGTGACTCTGAATGCACCGTCATCATGATGGCATTGATGTCTTCCGCCTGTGTGGACCTGAAGTTCTCAGTGACGGTCTGTTTAAGCTGCAACGAGGGAGAATCGGCAGCCTACAACGCAGGCGTCAGGAAGAGGAAAAGCGTGATGAGGGTGTGTTTCATGAGTTCCTCTGGTTGGTACCGAACTTGTTATTCACCTGCACGCTCTTGTTCAGATATGATGCCCTATTAGAGCCAAAACGTGCAAATGACCGGTTTTTGATTGGATATGATGCCTGATAGCCTTCATGTCTCTCATCGATGTTGTAATAAGATAATCATGATGAACAAACAGCTCAAGATGTGGCTCATTATTTCTATTGTACTTCGAGGAAAAAACAACAAAGCACGCTTAAGCGTGAACTCTAACCAGGGCAAATATTACAGCTTGGGTGCTTCCCAGCGGGGTATTCCTGTTGATTTGAGTTGCTTCTCGTATTGCACATGGAACGGTTTCGTGGGAGACATTGGTGCGTCTTCGTTAACCATCATCGGGCGAGTTTGCTTCCACCATTGATCGTAAACGTCACGCATCTGTTTCACCAATTCAGGATGCTGATCGATGACATTCACCTTTTGTCCGGGATCTTGCTGCATATCGAACAGAGCATTATTTTTCACAAAACGGTATCGTTGATTTCGAATAGCAAAGTTTTTCCACTGAGACTCATTCGGTTCCTCACCGGTTTTCCAACGAGCAACATGCGTAAACAAAAAGCGATCCTGCCAGTTCTTCTCATTCGGATTGCTGATCAACGGCAAAAGACTGCGGCCTTCCACTTGCCCGGGAGGAATCTTTGCTCCACTGAGATCTGCCAGCGTCGGGAACAGATCGATATGAGCTGCAATTTGATGCACATCCTGTCCTGCTTTAACATGCCCTTTCCAGTAAACAAAGAAAGGGACTCGCACTCCGCCTTCATCCGGGCTGCCTTTAAGTCCTTTCATGCCTGCATTGTACGGAAACATTTTGGTGCCATCAGCCTGTTGGCCCAACGGTTGCCCCAATCGCCCGGCTCCTGCTCCGGTCATTCCATTATCAGACATAAAAATAATCATCGTGTTTTCAGTCAGTCCCCATTGCTCAACTTTCGCCAGCAATTGCCCTACGTTTTCATCGATATTTTCGATCATGCCATAAAAACCAGCGGGTTTTTCAGCAAAGCCCAGATCTGTGAATCTCTTCGTGTTTCTCGGCGGAGCAATAAAAGGACCGTGTGGAGCGTTCGTTGTGATGTATGCAAAAAATGGTTGTTCTTTTTCTTTGACCTGCTTAATCCAACCTAATGCAGCTGTGAAAAACAGATTCGTACAATACCCTTCGGTTTTTACGAACGAGCCATTTTCTTTGATCGCCGGATTGAAGTAACTATTCCCCGGAGCATCCGCACAACTACATGGATACGCCTGACCGATACCACCTGCTCCGTGAATAAAGGCTTCTTCGAAGCCCCGATTATGTGGTTGGTAGGCATCTTCGTCACCCAGATGCCATTTCCCAAAGATGCCGCTGGTGTAACCGGCTGTCTTTAGAATCTGTGGAAGAATTTTTGCATTCAAAGTCATCCGTTCGCGTTCTAAAATCGTATGCGTGACCCCGTTTCTCATCGGGTGCCTGCCGGTCATCATTGCAGAACGTGTTGGTGCACAAGTCGGGCTGACCAAAAAACGAGTAAACCGTGTACTCTGATCATACAGCTTGTCCAAGTTGGGTGTGCGAATCCAAGGGTGTCCGTGCCGGCCAACGGGGCCGTATCCCTGATCGTCCGTCATCACCAAAATAATATTCGGTCGTGCCCCTTGCAATGACTCCGCCGCAAACACCTTTCCCCAGCTACCACCGTTGCCAATTGCCTGGCAGATGACCATCGCCAGCAGACACACACAAATGTTTGCAGGATAAAATGTTGATGCACGAAATTGTTTGTGAAGCATTATACTCTCCCGGTGTAATCTCTATAAGGGACTGATCAAGGATTGATCGATTGTTTAGTTACAGGATGGCTAGTTTCACTTAGAATTACCAGTCTCAGCCACAAGCCTGAATTTCCAGCAACTCATGCAGATGCTTGTGATGAAACTTAATCTGTTATACCGTAGAATTTCGCTGCGGTGTTTCCGAAGATTTGTGCCTGTTCGGTTTCGGATAACTGTGAGATGTTTTGCTCCATCGCCTGGTAAACATCTTCATAACCAGCTGCGAGTTCGCAAACCGGCCAGTCCGAACCGTACATCAANCGAGAGGGGCCAAAGGCATCTAATGCAATTTCGATATACGGTTTCAAGTCGGCTGGCTTCCAACTTTTCCAATCAGCTTCGGTGACCATTCCAGACAGTTTACAGAAGACGTTATCACATTGTGCAGCTGCTCGAAAATTGGCTTCCCAGTCTTCAAAAGATTGCTCTTTAATTCGAGGCTTAGCNANATGATCAATNACCAGCGGNAGATNCGGGCACTGCCTGGCAACGGTCACTGCATGTTTTAGATGCTTAACAAAAAACAGAAGATCAAAAGGGACTTGATGTTTTTCCAGTACCTGCAAGCCACGAATGATTTCAGGACGGATAATAAAATCGTCATCGGGTTCGTCCTGTATGACGTGCCGGATTCCCAGGAACTTGGGATGATCTTTGAATTCCAGCAACTGCGATTCACACTGTTCTGAAGCCAAGTCAACCCAGCCAACAACTCCAGCCAGGAACGGATTATTTTCGCACAACTCCAGAACCCATCGATTTTCTTCCACTTCATGCCTGGTCTGGACAAAAATCGAACGATCAATACCGCAAGCTTTCAAATGGGGAAGTAGATCCGCAGGGACATAATTTCGCCGAATCGGTTCGAGCTGCGGCTCATTGAGCCAGCTGTAATCGAAACGGTTTAATTCCCAGAAATGTTGATGGGCATCGATTTTCATTAATCCGTGTCCTGANATAATATAATGAGTCGCATATTTTCAGTGGCAAGACACTCACGCTTGCGCATTGCGATCTGGGATGTTACAATTTGCAACAAACCAAGTACACCAAGAGAAATTGATTTGAGGTCTATGATTATGGAGAAAACCGAGCAATCATTCAACACAATTCAACAACAGGATTGCGTAGCCGCGATGATGGGCCTAGCTGCTGGCTCGATCGATCTGGTTTTTGCTGATCCTCCTTTCAATATCGGCTACGAATACGATGTTTATCAGGACAAACTCGAAACCGAACATTACCTGGAATGGTCTCGAGAATGGATTGCAGCTGCCCATTATGCACTCAAGCCAACCGGCGGATTCTGGCTGTCTATTGGAGACGAATATGCAGCAGAGTTGAAATTGATTTCACAAGAAATTGGGTTTCATTGTCGTAGCTGGGTCATTTGGTATTACACGTTTGGCGTGAATTGNAAACTGAAATTCACGCGATCACACGCCCATCTTTTTCATTTTGTCAAAGATCCAGAACAATTTACTTTTCGAGCCGACGCTCTCGAAAACCGCATCCCCTCAGCCAGGCAGCTTGTATATAACGACAAACGAGCAAACCCCAAAGGACGCTTGCCCGATGATACCTGGATTATCCCGCCCGCAGAGATGGCAGGTGAATTGCAGATGTCTGAATCAGTGGAACGAACGTTACTTACTCCCCCTGAAGATGATCAACAGACATGGACGTTGCGACCACAAGATGTCGAATCTTGCTTTACGGCCTCAGAAGATACCTGGTACATCCCACGCATTGCCGGAACATTTAAAGAACGAGCGGGCTTTCATGGTTGCCAGATGCCCGAACAGCTTCTGGGGCGAGTCATTCGCAGTTGCAGCGAGCCTGGGGAAATGGTTCTTGATCCGTTTTCCGGTTCTGCAACAACTCTTGCGGTAGCAAAGAAGCTGGGCAGAAAATATCTGGGCTACGATATTTCCGAAGAGTATATCGAGCATGGCCAAAAACGATTAGAATCCATTCATGTTGGAGATCGCCTCGATGGTTCACCGGAACCATTAATGAGTGCTCCGAAAACTGGAGCAAAAGGGGCAGCAAAAAAGACGACAGCCAAAGGGAAATCGAAGAAAAAAGGAACGACTTCCTGGAATAACCCCGAAGAGAAACAACGTTACTACGACGAAGTTCAACTGGAGTTAACCTGCCAGGGAACGCAAGAAGCGTTTCGGCTTTCTCACCAGGGTTTTTCGGTAGACCGGATTGTTGCTGATCCGGAATTGAATTCGCAGTTCATCGAGGCATGTAAAAAACTGGGCCTTGTCGGAGATACTTTTACTTGGAATGCTTTGCTGTTTCGTCTGCGAAAGTCGGGGAAGTTGTCTCAGATTGAAACGACTAAGCAGACCAGCCTTTCCTGGGATCATTGCGATCCTTTCCTTGCTGCCAGCGAGATTGCTTTGCAAACTCTGCTTAATCGAAAGGAAGCAATCAGCTTGGATGAAATATTCTGCGAGCCGAACCTTTCTTCGAAGTTTGACGAACTTGCCAAAGATTTAGCTCCAGGTTTTTCATCCTTCGAATATCGCTGGGCCGCATTGAAAATTCGCAAGCAAGCCAAAACAGCTCGCGGGCAGGGCGGCGTCTTGTTCAATGCACGAGGCTCGCAATTGGAACGGCTACTAGGCAAAAAGATCCCTATTGAACAGCTCGAAGCCGATTTCCCCAACGATATGCAAGAAGCACCCGGTGTTTACCTGTTGATCGACGACTCTGAAAAAGTCCTCTTTGCAGGGGAAGCCAGTAATTTAAGACAACGATTACTCGCGCAAACACAGCCATCACAATTCTGGCAAGCAGCCACTTCCAAGCTTTCATTGCGTTACCGTGCCGTCGATACCGAATCCCTGGGCCGTCTGGCGTGGCAAAGTTGCCTGGCGAAAAAATACAATCCCATACTGAATTACCATGAACTTCGCCCCTGACTATTGGGAAGCTCTAAAGTAATGATTCCAGAGATCTTTGAAGACGGTTTGATTGTAATAAGTAGTTAAAACCCTCTAACTCCCCCTTCGTAAGGGGGAGAACC
>JAESQE010000190.1 GCA_016765335.1 Planctomycetaceae bacterium | reverse complement strand
CAATTACGCAGAAAGAATTCACCTCATTTATAACAGGCACAACAAAAGAAGTCGTAGAACACAAAAAAGGACCGGGCGAAGATTTAATGGTTCGAAGAAAAGATTACGACCCTTTTTCGACTAATCTCACATCCATTCTTCGCACTGTTAGTTTTCACGAAACAATTGGTGGCAAGGAATATACCTCGCTGACAAACATCGAATTGAACACTTGGGATTTTACTCCGCTTCTAAAGTTGAACCGGGCAATTCTGATTGGTCGATTGAAAGACTCCACAATAGAAACCACTGTTAACGGACAGTCCGTAAAAATGTTAAAAAACAATTGTTATATTCGTTTGGTGATCCCGGTCGAACAGAACTTAGAAACATTAGATCGACTCCCCAATTATAATAAAATAGATTGAGTCAGTAGAAAACCTTTGATGTGGTTTGGCTTGAAATTGTAACAAAACTCTCCGAGTTCACGGTTTGCGATTTGTGACCAGCACTGCCGTTGGATTTGAATTGAGAAACACAATCATTGTATTTCAGATACATTGCCAGGAAGTTATGACGTGATTGAAACAAAACAACTGACAAAGAAGTATGGCGATCTGATTGCCGTCAACGAGATTAATCTCAAACTTGGTGAAGGCGATATCTTTGGATTTATCGGCCCTAATGGTTCAGGTAAAACAACAACGATGCGTATGATCGCCACGCTACTTGCCCCCGATTATGGCGAGGCTTACATCTGTGGAAAATCGATTTATACTCACGCGAAAGAAATCAGACGACTCGTCGGTTTCATGCCCGATTTCTTTGGTGTTTACGACGACATGACCGTGCTGGAATACTTGGAGTTCTTCGCAGCGACCTATCGGATCAATGGCCCAAAACGTAAAAAGATTTGTGAAGAGAAGCTCGAACTGGTCGACATGGCCTTCAAGCGAGACGCCATGGTCAGTCAACTTTCTCGTGGGCAGACTCAACGTATCGGCTTGGCTCGTGTGATGCTGCATGATCCACAGGTACTGCTACTCGACGAACCTGCCAGCGGCTTGGATCCTCGTGCACGAATCGAAATTCGAAACTTACTCAAACGCCTGGGCGAAATGAAGAAGACGGTCATTGTTTCGAGTCATATTCTTCCAGAACTTGCTGATGTTTGTACGCGTGTTGGCATGATCGAAAAAGGAGAGCTAATTGTTGATGGTCGTGTTGATGAGGTAATGCAGAAGTCTCGACATGCAATTTTCCTTCATATTCGTGTGACAGAATCCTCAGAACAAGCAGCTAAGCTTCTTGAACAATGCGGTATCATTGACGAAGTTCGAATGGAACAAGATCTAATTATTGCTAAACTCGTTCAAGGAACACTCGATTATTCTGAATTACCAACCCGTTTGTTGGAAGCTGGCTTTAAGCTCATCTTGTTTCGTGAAGAAGAAGTGAATCTTGAAACAGCATTTATGGAACTGACTAAGGGTAAACAACAGTAACAGGAACTTCTCGGCTGGTTTAATCTCACTTTACGGGCAGGAAATTTTGTGAAGAGAGATTTGCAATATCATTATGCCGTTGCCTCGCTAAATCATTCTTTCTTACGAATCCTTATAAAATAAAAATTATGAAACCACAATTGGCAGATAAATGGGCATTGATAACAGGGGCATCTTCGGGAATTGGAGAGGAGTTTGCTCATCAATTAGCCAGCAAAGGGATGCATCTGATCCTGACCGCCAGGCGAGAAGACAAACTCAATGATCTGGCTCAGAAGCTTTTCCAGCTACATGGCACAAAAACAGCGGTCATCCCGATCGATCTTGTGCAAGCTGATGGTGTTGATCAATTGGTGAGTGAAATTCGAAAACTTCCCGACCCCGTCAGCCTGGTCGTCAATAATGCTGGGTTCGGAACGGTCAACACGATTCAAGACTGCGATCCACAACGCGTTGCAGATATCGTACAGGTTAATATCGCTGTTGTTACCAAGTTAACCTATGAATTTCTTCCGGAAATGATTGAACGCAATGATGGCGGCGTGATCAATATCGGATCGATCACTGCTTTCCAACCAGTGCCTTATATGGGAGTTTACGCTGCATCAAAAGCTTATGTCCTGCATTTAACAGAAGCTCTTTGGGCTGAGTTATGGGATACCGATGTCAGAGTGCTTGCGTTATGTCCTGGGCCGACCAAAACTGAATTCTTTGATAAAGCCGGAGTCACGAGTTGGCTTAGTAAAAACTTTGCCCATACCACAACTCAAGTGGTCAGCAATGCGCTCGCAGCTTACGATCGCAATCATGCTTTTTGCATCCCAGGTATAAAAAATCGGCTTGTCGCTTTTGTCACAAGACTTGCCTCTCGCAGACGTGTTGTATTTGAATCTAAAAAAGTATTCCACAAACTGGTGACCGAGCCGACGTCTAAAAAGAAATAGCACTGCGTCATCGTCCATGGCCTTGTACTGGCAAGGATTCAGGGAATAGACAACGCGCGAACAAATACGCGAATACGAATCAATCGCCAACACCCACACCTTGGGAATAAGAATCTTGTATCAGATCTTCTTCCTTACGATTATGGTTCTGGAGAGTTTTCATCCACTGTTCAAGTTCAAGTTTAAGCACCGATGCGTGAGTGCGAAACTGTCTTATTGTGAACAATTCATCGCGAAGCTGTTCGAGTCGAGTTCGAAGCGTTTGATGCTCTTTCAGTAACTGCTGAACTTCTCGATCAGCATGCGGACAACAACTTACGATGTCTTGTAAGTACCCCCCTTGTTCTCGCAGAGAAAACTCCATCGGAACAGTTTTCAATAAAGTCTCGACAATAGCCAATAACCATTTGCGATTTCGCTCACTGGCTTCCTCCTCAAGGACGTCTCGCAAATCTCCCAGAAGCAAGAACTCCAACTCTCCTAACTGCTTGAGGTTCATCTGCTCGTAACGACATTGCTTCTTCGACATAATAAGCCTCCTGATCTCTGATACAAATACTCATTGACCCGCTGCCGATAGACCTGCACCCCTCCAGTCTTTATTCTTAAGCCTAATTGCCTTTCTGTCAAATGTTTTTTTGAGATCTGGAGCAGTCTTTTATTCGGCTCTAAATGACTGCATTTTGGGCTTGCAATTGCCTTGGGAAGTCATGCGAGATTGACGTTCTCTCACTGCGACAGGAAAATTCTCTCATCAGAGAGCATTGATGCTTTTTCGTGTTTTACTGATTTTTCAGGTTTCACCGGTTGTGAAGAGGATTCACGCTGCTATCTTAGGTTAGATATTAGGCGGCCCCTGTTCTACCTGTCTTATTTCAAGTTTGATGATCGAAGACTTGGGAGCTGAATTTCCCGTAGTTTTTGATCTGTTTTTTTCTTCTCAGGAATCCCTGCTGCAACAGATTCTGAACGGTGTTGACGAATGCAGTTCATTGGGGCGTTTGTACAGACGGCCCTGTAATAAATTGTCTATTCATTATTGAATGGCAAGCTATTGCAAAACCTGGGCATTGCCCACAAGTGTTATGCGGATGCATTGTGCATCTGACAAATGTTAAAAAATTATTTTGTAAACTTTTTTCTGAAAAGGGAGGCTCTTACATGTTACGCGCACTGCTTAACGATGAAGCTGGATTTATTGTTTCAGCAGAACTCGTTCTCATTGCAACACTTCTGGTCATTGGCCTGATTGTTGGTTTGAGCGAAGTTCAACATGCTGTTGTTGCTGAATTGAATGACGTTGGCGATGCCATCGGCAACTTGAATCAGTCTTACTATTACACTGGGTTTTCTGGTGCTAAACGCAGAGGTCGTGGAGTCAAGGCTTCAACTCGCGGCTCTGCCTGGCGCGACACGCGAGACGATTGTGATAACAATCAATGCGACATCGCCTGTGATGCCCCTGTTCAAGAAGGTCCAAAACGCGGTCAGTAATCTTTTAAGTAACCGATAAATTAGAACAGAAGCGATCATGAGAAATTCTCATGATCGCTTTTTTCGTTTACGCTTTGAAAGAAAACTCTATCTGCTCAAGCCATTTGCTACTGCGTCATCAATGAGCAGTCATTACGCGAGAATTTCATCAACGACACGAGCTTTACGAGCCGCTGTTACAATCTGTTTCTGTCCATTATTAAAGAACTGAAGTTCTTCCCAGTTCAGGCCAAACAGATGCATTAACGTCGCTTGGAAATCGTTGGGGGTCACGATGTTTTCGACAGCACGATGTCCGAATTCGTCCGTCTTTCCGTGTACGATTCCAGGTTTAATTCCACCGCCTGCCATCCAGATACTGAAGCCTTGCCCGTTATGATCTCGACCATCTTTTTCGGCACCGCCCTGATTTTGCGTCACAGGCAAACGTCCGATTTCTCCGCCCCAATGCACAATCACTTCATCCAGCATCCCACGTTGTTTCAAATCAGTCACTAACGCAGCTGATGGTTTGTCGGTTCGTTTACAAATCGCAGGCAGACCAGTCCCGATGCGGGAATGATGGTCCCAAGGTTGACCGTTCAAAAAGAGTTGAACAAATCGCACTCCACGTTCAACCAGTCTGCGGGATATTAAGCACCGAGTACCGTACTCTTTGGTTGCTGGTTCATCCAGGCCATATAACTGCTGGGTGGCTTTGGTTTCTTTTGTGATATCCAAAGCCTCACGAGCAGCCGTTTGCATTTTTGCAGCCAACTCATAACTGGCGATGCGGGCTTCCAGGTCAAACTCCCCAGGAAATCGCTTGGCGTGTTGACGATTCAATGATTGTAGAAAATCAAGATTATGTCGTTGCTGATCTCCTTGCAAATGAGCTGGTGCATCTAAGTTGAGAATCCGAGGTTCTTTGGGTCTGAGAACCGTTCCCTGATACAACGCAGGCATAAATCCATTGGACCAATTATTAACCCCATCAACCGGTAAACCACCAGGATCAGTCAACACCATAT
Source organism: Planctomycetaceae bacterium (assembly GCA_016765335.1). Classification (GTDB taxonomy): domain Bacteria; phylum Planctomycetota; class Planctomycetia; order Planctomycetales; family Planctomycetaceae; genus Rubinisphaera. Next base: position 995 of record JAESQE010000190.1, on the reverse strand, counting down.
AGGCAGGCAGGTTTTGGGATTCTGATCCCAATGCATAAAGCAGCCACGACGCATAATGAGGTCGCCCGAGCACACCAGGGATTCCGCCATGAAAATAACGGATCGATACCTCATGCCCATTGGCGCCGGTGTGCATGCTGCGAATCAGGCTGATGTCATCAACGATGCCCGCGGTATGTGGAAGAAGTTCTGAAATTTCGGTGCCGCACTGGCCATGTTTGGAAAACTTCCATTTGGTCCCAAGTAGTTTTTTGCTTGCCTCATTGGCAAAGCTANATTGAACTTCACCTGGATAATCCGTACCATCAAATTTGGTCAGTTCCGGTTTAGGATCTGTCAGATCCATATGAGCAGGACCACCATGTTGAAACAGCGAAATCATCGCCTTGGCTTTAGGTTCAAAGTGTGGCTTTTTCGGCTTCAAATCAAAGACCTGATTCTCTGCAACAACTCCTTTCGGTTTCGCCTGAGCAGTTTCCTGATTCAAAAGCCATCCAAGAGCCAAAGCTCCGATGCCCATCGAATTTCCTTGCAGAAATGCTCGGCGAGATTGCGCATCAGAAGAATCGGAATTACTATCAAAAGGTTGATTATTCATAACTTCACTCTAATTTCAGTAGCTGTTGATATCTCAGTTCAGATTGTGGAGTACTAAAACATTTCTATTGAATTACTCAACGTATAGGAATTCGTTGGAACTCATCAGCGCCTGGCACAAATTCGTCAAAGCCTGCTGAGACTTAGAACGATCTTTCGCCGTCGCCATGGAAGAGTTCAATTGAGCGGAAACAAATTCAAACGAAGAAACCAGTTCTTGTTCGGTTGGTTTTCTGCACAATGCCAGTTCCCATGCTCTTACAATTTGACCAGCGATGGCAGCAGGAGAATCGCTAGAAGCAGTTGGGCCACCAAATTCTTTGCTCGAAGAAAATTTCTGTTCTGGCTTGCCTGTAATTTGTAATGAAATATTTACCGACCAGTGAAAAGTGTCTGAG
>JAESQE010000189.1 GCA_016765335.1 Planctomycetaceae bacterium | reverse complement strand
ACCTCTATTAATTGGTTCTCCCCCTTACGAAGGGGGAGTTAGAGGGGGTTTTTGAACTGTTTTTTTAACCAAACTGTATTCGAGAACCTCTGGGATTCAATTGATAGAGATTCCCGTAATACGGTATCAGACTACGGCTTCATTCTACGATGACATTACGACAATTCGACACCATCATCATCGGACAGGGTTTGGCTGGCACGACACTGGCCTGGACCTTACTCAAGCATGGGCAGCGCGTCCTGGTTATAGACCAGGAAGATGACGTCACGAGTTCAAAAATTGCAGCCGGTCTCATCACGCCGATCACAGGCATGAGACTGGTGATCTCCTGGCGTTTCAACTTATTGCATCAATTTGCGGTATCATTCTATCAAAGAATCGAAAAGCAAACTGCGTCTGTGTTCTATTACCAGCGCGGAATGATGCGTCTGTTTTCCAGTGAAGCTGAGCAAGAACGCTTCAAAAAAAAACGGAATGATCAAACTTTTCGAGATCTGGTTAAATCGCCGATTTCAGATTTTCATGATCAGCAATTTGCCTCAGCGTTTGGTGGGTTTGAAATGCCTCAAGCTGCTCAACTTAATACGGCGACCTATTTGAATCAGTCTCGATGGGTGTTTCAAAATAATGAAGGTTACCTCTGCGAAACGGTCGATTCTGCAAATGAGATCGAGCTACAATATCAGGCTGTTCGAATCCCGAAGTTACAAGTCCAGGCAGATCGTTTAATCTTCTGTCAAGGAGCAGCGGACCGCAATAACACATGGTTTCCGCAGCTTCAATTCAAGCCAGCCAAGGGAGAAATCCTGACACTTAAAATCCCGAATTACCATGAACAGCGAATAATCAACCACAAAGGCTGGCTCGCACCAATGGCAGATGACTGCTATGCAGCTGGTTCTACTTACCAATGGGATCAACTCAATTGCGTGCCAACCGATCAAGGGAAAGAGGAAATTGCTTCGCGGTTGAAACAGTTTCTGCGTTGTGATTTTCACATCACAAATCATCGGGCAGCGATCCGCCCTGCATTGCACGATCAGAAGCCAATCATTGGAATGCATCTGGAATTCCCGCAAATTGGTATCATGAATGGCTTGGGATCAAAAGGCTCTTTGCAGGCTCCGTGGATCGCTGAAAACTTTGCAAACCATCTTTGCCACGGGGATTCAATTGACACCGAAATCGATCTCAACCGGAGATTCCCAGCATGAAACCGCTGACCAGTCAGGTTCACGATCTACTTGCTGAACTGTCATTAGAAGGGCAGACTGTCATTGATGCCACCGCGGGGAACGGCCATGACACACTGTTCCTTGCGCAATGCACGGGACCACGGGGAAAAGTCTATGCGATTGATATACAGCCTGATGCAATCCAGAAAACAACCCAACGTCTTACTGAAGCCGGGCATAAAAACATCGAGTACCTGACCGATTCTCATGCTTATCTGCTCCAGCTGTTGCCTGAAGAATTGATTGGAGAAATCGCAGNGATCACTTTCAATTTGGGATATCTTCCCGGCGGANATAAGTCAGCAACAACTCGCATCGATTCTACGCAACAGGCCTTTGCAGCCTCTGCTGAATTACTCAAACCGTCAGGGCTTCTCACAATCCTGGCTTATACCGGACATCCTGGCGGTGCTCAAGAAGCTGCTGCCGTACACGAAATGGCAAGTCAATTACCTGCCGAAGAATACACATTTCACGAACAGCCTTCAGGAGAACTTAAGCCCGGATCGCCGCGTTTGTTTATTATCAGAAAAAGTTGACTTGCAGGCGCTTACGCATAAACGCAGCGAAGCCCGGTTCTCTGGTAACCGGGCTTCTGGAACTGCAATACAAATGATGAGTTGTCGAATCGATCCGACTACTCGTCCATAATATCTTTTTCTTTTGCAGTTGTTGCCTTGTTGACGATTCCCTCGTACTTCNTTGTCATTTTCTGAACGTCGTCTTTGATATCATCTCGCTCATCTTCAGAAAAAGATTTATCCTTCTGTCCCTGGTCAGCGTGTTTATTTGCATCTCTGCGAATATTACGAATAGAAACACGAGCTTCCTCAGCAAACTCTTTGACCCGAGAAGCCAACTGCTTGCGGCGTTCTGTTGAAAGAGCAGGGATGTTTAAGCGGATCAGTTTGCCATCGCTATTTGGTGACAGGCCAACGTCGCTGGCTTGAATTGCTTTGACAATTTCTCCCACAGCTTGAGCATCAAAAGGCCGAATGACAATTTGCTGAGGTTCCGGGACGCTGATATTAGCGATCTGCTTCAAAGGCGTTGGCGAACCATAGTAATCAACCCGAATCGAGTCCACCAATCCTGGTGTTGCCCGCCCGGTTCGCAGCCCTTTGAGTTGGTCTCCCAAAAAGCTGGCTGCTTTGTCCATGCGTTCTTCGCAATCAAGAATAATTTCATCACGTTCCATAATAGATCTCTTTTCTGAGTAAGTATCTGGTCTGATGCTGTACTTTAAGTTATCTCAACTATCGTAATAAGCAGACTGGTTTGATATCAACTGTCAGACAGAATAATACCACTTTCAGCCCAGACTGCCTTTAAGGGAACCTCTATTAATTGAATTCCAGAGGTTCTCGAATACAGTTTGGTTATAAAAAACAGTTCCAAACCCCCCTCTCACTCCCCCTTCGTAAGGGCGAGATCCTATTAATAGTGGTTCCCTTGAGTCTTGCCCAACTGATTATTCTGTATCTCCGTCAACAATACTTCCAACCCGTTCTCCGAGAACAGCTCGTAGAATGTTGCCGGATTTCTGGAAATTAAAAATCTGAATCGGAATATTATGCTCCATGCAATGATGAAACGCCTGAACGTCCATGACTTGCAGCCGCTGCGATAAAACATCCTGAAAAGAGATGCGATCATATCGGATGGCGTGCGGATTCTCTTCGGGATCTTCAGAATAAATCCCATCGACTTTTGTAGCTTTCATCACGACGTCGGCTTCGATTTCACGAGCACGTAATGCAGCTGCGGTATCTGTTGTCACGTAAGGGCTGCCTGTTCCGCCTGCAAGAATGACAACGCGTCCTTTTTCTAAATGTCGAATGCAGCGTCTGCGGATAAACGGCTCTGCAACACTATCCATGCGAATTGCACTTTGCAAACGCGTTGCGACACCGATGTGCTCTAAGGCATCTTGCAATGCAAGACCGTTAATAACGGTTGCTGTCATTCCCATGTAATGAGCCGTGGCTGGCTTGATGGCGTCGCTTCCTTCGGAAAATTGTTTGCCTCGCAGGATATTTCCTCCTCCACAAACAATTGCCAGCTCGACACCCTGCTCAACAACATCGCGTATTTCTTCAGCAATTCGAGTGACTTCGCTCATGCTGATCCCGCCCTGGCGATCCCGACAAAAACTTTCTCCACTGAGTTTAAGTAAGACTCGCTTGTAGGCCAACGGTTTTGATTGCTGGGCCATTGGTAGCTCCTCAAAAGACATGCCATCTCATGCATTGCTGAACCGCTTGCAAAGACGACGTTGTTATTATTTGTTATAGATCACACGAAAAAGAAAATGGGTCGATAGACACTCGATGCCCTCGACCCATTTGAAATCTTGTATTTCTGAAGTACACAGAAATATCGATCACTCAAAAACTACCCGATTGAACGCACAACAAATGCTTTCGCTTCGAGATTTTCCGCTGCCAAAACCTGCTTAACTGTTTTGGTTTCGTCTTTGGCAAACGCCTGAGCTGCCAATACGCCTTCAGTCTTGAAAAAGTTATTCATACGACCATCGACAATTTTATCGATAATATTGTCAGGCTTACCAGTTGCCCGGGCTTCATCTGAAAGTCGTGTGCGTTCTGCATCAACTTTTGCTGCATCAATATCAGACTCACAAGCAAACGTTGGCTTCAACGCAGCAATGTGCATTGCAACGTCCCGCAATATAGGAGCATTCATGTTTTCGCCACTGGCCTGGAATAGGGCAGCCGTTTTTCCATCGTGATGCACGTAAAAACCAACAGGCCCTTCGACACGTGTCACAAAGGTGACATCAAATTTCTCAGCAACTTTGTTGACCAATTCGTCAAGTACTTGCTGAAGTGTATTGCCCGGATGACTTGGTGAATCTTGGCTGAGTAGTGCGGCTGGTGAATCTGCACCTGGGCCGTTGAGTAACTGCTGAGCCATGGCTTCGCCCAACCCAAGGAACATTTCATTGGAAGCAACAGGTGCAGTTTCACATTGAAAGTCGACCAACGCCGCTTCACTGCCATCGTCTTTCATTGCAACAAAAATACGACCTTCAGTCGTCGCATTGTCTGCTCGTTTTGCACGAATATTTACAATTTGAGATGCCAGGATTTCGATGGCCTTCTCTTCGTCTCCGTCTGCTTCGACTAGCGCTTGTTTACAGCGCATCATAGGCAGGTCGGTTCTTTCTCGCAGTGATCGTACTGCAGCAGCTGTAATATCTGCCATGGATGGTTTCTCCTTCAAATTGATTTATAATCTGAATTCTTATTATGTTTACTATGTACTTTGGAGCCAGCGTTGTTTCGCGAGGAAAACGTGCCTGATAACAAGCAATGAACGACTCATTTCATGAATCGTTCAAAGTGGCAAGAAGCAACAAAACAAGCGCCTGCCGGAATGCTGCCATCCCCTATTTAACAGACGATGTTCGTCGATCTTTACTCAACTTCATGTAAGCCCCGCTGAATAAACAGGCGAGGCGTTACACAAAATCATATTCCAGAATTCACAACGCATTGATGCGTGAATTATTTAACGCTTGGAACGGGCTTCATATCTTCTTCGGCGTCATCTGACCTATCTTCACTGCCAGGCATTGGTCCTCGCCCTGCTGCAACTGCATTGGCAAGATGAGTGACAATGAGTCGAATAGACCGCATGCTGTCATCGTTACCTGGAATCGGCAAATCCACGAGATCCGGATCGGAATCGGTATCGATCAATGCCAGGACTTTAATACCTAAAAGATGTGCTTCGTGAACAGCGTTTCGCTCTTTCGTAGGATCAACCACAACGATGGCTTCAGGAAGACGATTCATCTCCCGGATTCCGCCCAGGTTGCGATTCACTTTGCGATATTCTCGCAGCATTTTTGACTGAGCTTTTTTAGAGAAGCCAGCCAATTCGCCGCTTTCCTGCAAAGCTTCCAGTTCTTCAAGTCGATTCAAACGATTACGAATTGTGCGATAATTCGTAAGCATTCCACCAAGCCAGCGCTCACTTACGTAAGGCATTCCACAGCTTTGGGCACACTCTTTGATAGACCCGGATGCTTGCCGTTTGGTTCCGACAAACAAAATTAAGCTGCCCTGTGAAGCAACTTTTTGTAGATATCTTTGAGCCCGAACTAAACCACGAACAGTTTCTTTCAGGTCGATAATATGAATTCGATTTCGACGACCATAAATATAGGGACGCATTTTAGGGTTCCAGCGGCTTGCTTGATGCCCGAAATGGACCCCTGCATCTCGAATTTCTTTGACATTTATCTTTGGAATTGACATACAACTTCCTTCTCATAACACACCGAACCCCTCACGATCGCACACGGATGTTTGGAGGTTTTACACACTGCTCATTAAGACAGTACGAACGGCTCATAACAATACTTTTAGTCCTACAAAATAGCTCTTTCGATGTAGTTGGTCAACAAACGGCAAGCATGTAGCAAAGATTTCTGCAAGAAATCACCTTATTCAGTGCTTTTCCGGGCCGTTTTACGCGGGGTTCCGTGTTTGCCGTTAAGCGAGTATGATGAGATCAAACGAAAAGTATGACTTTTCTCATCACTTCAAGCTGCTACTGCCTGAAAAACAAGACAAACACAAGGTGATCCTTTATGCAGTTCTCGAAATGGAATTCCGTTGCTATTCCTGCTCTGCTATCCATTGTAGGAATCTTTGCTGTCTTCCCTGCAAATTTAGTTTTATCTCAAGACAAAGCTCCGGCTAAAACAGAGGGCATCAAATTCAAGCCCCGCAAGAAACTTCCGGTGGTCACGCTGGAGGAAACTGTTACTCCGCAGGAAATCCAAGCCGCCTGTAAGCGAGGCGTTGGTTATCTGCTGGAAGATCAAAACAAGAATGGATCATGGGGTTCCCCTACCCGTACGAAAGGCTTGAATATTTACGCTCCAGTTCCAGGTGCTCATCATGCATTTGGGATCGGAACAACGTCTTTGTGTATCAGTGCATTGATCGAAATGGAAGCAGACTATCCCGAATGTACCGCTGCAATTAACCGCGCAGAAACATGGTTGTTCGAAAGGCTTCCCTACCTTCGGCGGGCAGATCAAACTGCAATTTATAATATCTGGGGACACGCCTATGCTCTTTCGGCGCTGGCGAGAATGCATGACCGACACGCGGGCGATCAAAAAATGCAAGACCGTATTGGCGTACTCATTAAACAACAGTTCGACTTACTCACTCGCTACGAATCGGTTGATGGAGGCTGGGGATATTACGATTTTCGACACGGAACAAAACGTCCTTCGAGTAGTTCGATTAGTTTTGTTGGAGCAACCGTACTGGTTGCTTTTCACGATGTGAAAGAAGTAGGATTCGCCCCCCCTGAAGATGTCACCAAGCGGGCACTTGCTGCCATTCACAGACAACAAAAAAATGATTTCAGTTACTTCTACGGAGAAT
>JAESQE010000188.1 GCA_016765335.1 Planctomycetaceae bacterium | reverse complement strand
TCTCTGCAAAGCAATTCCGGCAATCCTGCGAAGAGGAAGTTTCTTGGTCAATTCCTCGGGTGCCTGCGGCACTCACACGACCCTGAACGGGATCGTATGAGCTACCCGGTTAATGAAGGAGTCGAAAATCGCACCGGGTAGCAACCCGAGAAATTGACTAATACCAAACTCTATTAATACTTGCGTGAAGCTATCGCTCGTGGCCTTGTACTGACAAGGACTTAGGCGACATCCAACTCGCAAACAAAGATGCGAATGCGTATTATTCGTGACGTAGAGCTTCGATGGGGTCTAGCTTGGCGGCTGATTGGGCGGGGTAGACGCCGAAGATAATACCGATGGCTACGGAAATCCCAAAGGCCATCGGTAAGCTCCACCATGCGACTTGAGGTTCCATCTCCAAAAAGAGCTTTGAGAAGTCTGAGCCATTAGGCCCTTCAAGATTTAAACTATTGATCGCGACGAATTTAATGACGTTGAAAGCCGCAGGGGTCAGCAAGCCTAATGCGACGCCGATCAGTCCGCCTGTGCCTGAGAGTACAATGGTTTCGGTCAGAAATTGCTGAATGATATCTTTGCGTCTGGCTCCGAGTGCTCGACGAATTCCAATTTCTCGTGTCCGTTCGGTAACCGTTGCCAGCATAATATTCATGATGCCAATGCCACCCACGATTAAACTGATCGCTGCGATGGAGCCAAGTACCATATTGAAAATCGATCTCAACTGATCGGCTTGCTTGAGCAATTCCAAAGGCACGACAACGACATAATCATCATCTGTCGCATGGTTTTTCTTCAACGATTCCTTCACGACTTCAGCGGTAATCAGGACATCTTCGCGGTTTTCAACCTTCAAAGTAATTTGGCTTAATTCAATTTCTTCAGCAGAAAAGGAACCCGAAGTGAAGCGGATGAGTAAATCTCCAAATCGACTACGGAAAGTTCTCAGCGGAATGTAGATGTCTTTATTATAATCTTGAGCAGCCAGGCTGCCGCCGATGCCAGCTGAACCGAGTCGTGGCTTCATGTAGCCCACAACCTGATACGGCTGGGAGTTGACCATGATGGTTTTGCCGATGGGGTTTTGGTATGGGAAAAGCGTATCAGCAGTATCCGCCCCAAGCACTACAACATTTTCAATCAGAGCTTCATCTTGATCGGTAATGAATCGCCCTTGCCCCACGGTGAGATGATTCATATCCAGATATTTGGTTGAACATCCAACAACGCGAACGCCAGTTTTCCGATCGTGATAGCGAGCTTCGTGTGTTGTTTCACGAATTGGGACCACATCCGTGACGGTTGTTAATGTTCCCTTGAGAAGGTTGTAGTCTTTTCTGAGCAAGCCGTATCGAAGAACTCGGCTGTTACGACTATTCCGAGAACTGATAGCCCCTTCGGGTGGCTTCACACTACGAATAATAATGTTGTTGGCACCTAATTTCAGCACTTGTTCTTGTGCCTGCTGAGATGCTCCTTCACCAATGGCTAGCATTGCGATAACAGAAAAAACACCAAACACAATCCCCAGCATCGTCAATCCGGAACGGAGACGCTGTAGAAGCAAGCTTTTTAAAGCCAGGTGAACTGTGCGTAGGAACTGGTACGATTTCATAAAGTCAAAGAAATTTTATTCGGTGGGAATTTCCAACTCGTGGGGTAAAATTACCGCGTCTGCGAGTCGTAAATAAGTTGATGGTGGGAGAATTGCATACGCATTCGCGTATTTGTTTTCGCGTTGTATGTTTCCTAAGTCCTTGTCAGTACAAGGCCACGAGTGATACCTTCTCGCAAGTATTAATTGAGTTTGGCACCAGGCTGCGCAGAACTCTCCTGCTCTCCCATCCTACGCTGAGCCGAGACGCATAGAAAGGCCTCGTCTGCACTCTGAGGAAAAAAATTCGAAACCGAACGATTCTGACCGTCTCTATTCCTTACACATAATACAGACGGTCACTAATTCTGGATAAACGCGATACTGGAGAACCCGATGGTCAAGAAAGATGTATTACTGCCCTTNCTTTTAGCTGTTCTCTGTATAAAATGACTGTATATAAAGGACCGGAAGGTTTAAGACAGGAGGAAAATTGGGAGTGTCTTAATTCACTGGTGGTGAAACTTTTTGAAGCAAGGAGTTGTACGATGGCTGTGAAAACAAATGTTGTCTCAATTTGCACAAAATGTGAAGGCAATATCATTGAAATCAAAGTTTCGGGTAAGCTGTGCAAAGAAGACTATGACGTGTTTGTCTTGGGAATCGAAAATCTAATCGCGACGCATGGCAGGGTTCGAATGCTGTTCGATATGTATGACTTCCACGGTTGGAGTGTTGCAGCAGTCTGGGAAGACGTTAAGTTTGGCTGGAAGCACTTCAGGGATATCGAACGGATCGCGATGGTCGGAGAAAAAGCCTGGGAGCACGGCATGACTTCGTTCTGCAAACCGTTCACCTTGGCTAAAATTCGCTATTTCGACCGCAGCGAAGAAACCGCAGCCCGGGAATGGATCAGCGAACAAGACTGATATGCATTCTCGTACTTGGGATTTATTTGGTTCATTTTACGATGACACCGGCTGGAGTCTTTGCAGAACATCTGATTGAAGCTTCAGCCCAGGTGACGTTTGAAAAACTCGTGAGTTCGCTTCCACATTTCGTCGCTCAGCACGTGTCCGGTTTCAGGTTCGATCCAGTAGGAAAAGTTTTTCTCTGCATGTAACGACTGGTATGTTTTTTGAATTCTACTGACGCCGTTGCGGACTTCTTTGATGGGGCTGCCGCCGTCTTGTTCGCCGAAATTCAGATGCAGTGGTCGTGGAGCAATCAGAGCTGCAATTTCTGGAGTGTCTCCATATTGATGCAGTCCGGGAATGAAATTCGGAAAGCAGTGCAAAAGTTCCTGCTCGTGAATGGCTTGATAAGTCGGTAGGCAGCAATTACCAACCAAGGCTTTGATTCGCGGTTCCCACGGGCCGACAAGCCAGGTATGTGTTGAGCCCATCGAATGACCGTAACAGCCGATGTTGTCGGTATTCACTTCGGGGCGGGTGACCAGGTAATCGACTGCTCGCTTCATATCAAGAATGTTTTTCCAAGCCATGCACTGACCTGCAACAACATATTTGAGAAACAGGAACCGTTCTAAGTTTCGCCCTTTCTGCTTGTAGCCACGTTCTCGATCTTCGAAGCCAATCGCATCAGGGCAAAATACGACATAGCCAAGTTTGGCTAGCGCTACCCCGGTGTGATGCATTTCGTTACCTGCAAGACCTGCTGGTTCACTTTTCCCCAGATGCCACTGCCCGGCATGCTGATGCCAAATGCAAATTGCAGGAGCAGGCTTAGAGGAGCTGATTTCATCGGGCACAAGCAGATAAGCCGAGACGCGTTCGCCCGGTTCCAAATCGTACAGAATTTTCTCGATGCGGTACCCCTGAGCCGGAGTTGTTTGCACAACTTCTGCATTGAGCGGACACGGCTGGGGNCATTCGCCGCCCNGACATTCGAGTAATCTTTCTTGGAACATAGGATCGATCAAGGCTGTTACCTCCTGCCAATTTGTGCAAAAATAAGTCCAGATAACCTTGCAATGTTACCACTTTTCAGACTCGTCGGTAACAATTGTGTAACATTTTGCAGTGAGTGTGTAAAGTTTGCGGTTTTCTTTCGATACACATTCCCGTTTCGGTTGCTATCGATTTTGAAAAGATGAGCTATAATACTAAGCATCGCTACGTACCATGTGGACAAAATGTTCAACGAAATTTAATCAGCAAGTCACAATAGATAGAAGTTTCCTTTTCCATGGCTAGTCATCTGAAAATATTTAGTGTGGATAAGGAACCGCCTTGTATCTATGTCACTCCAGCTGGTGAGGGGGCAAGCTTTCGTTATGCCGATTTGCAGATGGAGGCCAATACAGTGCGTGCACTGGTAGCTGATGCTGCGTGCCCGTATTTGATTATTGATTTAAGCAAATTGGATTATTTTGGATCAGAATTCATCGGAGCTTTGATACTTATCGGACGCGAANAGAAGAACCGTGGCGGCAAAGTCGCGATTTGCAGTGCTAACAAAAATATGCACGACGTACTTAAAAATATGAGTCTATTTAAACTCTGGCCATATTTCGAAGACCGAGCAACAGCTTTGGAAACGTTGCAAAAGGATTAGATGCTCCTGGCAGGATTGCCGGAATTGCTCTGTGTTCATTTTGAGCAGCACGCTAAAGCGTGAAGTCCAACGAAATTACTCGTTGCCCAGTTTCAGTTTTTGAGAACGCGTGCTTGTATTGGCTGGGCGTAGTTGCTCCAGATTTTATTTGAAGTTGTTGCGTCTGGTTTTCCGGTGTGTACGCAAAAGCGATATTTCGAGACGTAAGGCGTTCCTGGCTCGATACTGAAATCACCTAGCTGAGCGGGTGCGAAACAGAAGTAAGACATCGTGGGATGCAGTCGTACCGGCTGGGGATAGCGGAAGTTTTGAGGNTGATCGAAAATTGTTAGACCAACCGATTCCCCTTCTACCTGGTCGTGGATTTGAACCCAATTTGGGCGTGTATGATTTCCATCGGCTTTCGTTTTTCCCTGGCTGGTCAGAAAATCATACTCACGCGAGTCGTGCCAATCGGCGTCTCCACGAAAAGCCAAGCCTCCGTAATGAATCTTTTTTATCAGCACAGGAAGATCTGTCGCACAGGTTTGTGTTGAAATAATATCGAACAGAAAGTGACCACTGATTGCGAACACGCGAATTTCCCACGTTTCATTCAACATCGTCACTGGCGATTGCTTACCTGTCAAATCGTCATGATGTAGCAACGTAGTGATCGATCATGGCCTTGTATTGACAAGGAGTCAGGAAGCATCCAACGCGAGAACAAATACGCGAATGCGTATCAGGACAGAAGCATGCGATTTGAAAACCGCAAAGACATTACGAGCGGAGGGTAGACATTCTTGTCTGCCTGGAATTCAGGCCGGCTCAAACGACACAGACACAGAATGTCTGTGCCCCCTCCCCTTAAATACTTTGATGACAGTATCTCAACACCCATCACAGCAAAAGTCTGCGCTATTTTCTTTCGGGCTTCAACTGTAGTTCAATACCGTGCGTTTTGGCTAATGAGGTCAGTTCTGNCCGCATTTGACGCAGTGATACAGGCTGTGCACAGATACTGGTAAAGTTCTTTTTCGATTCGGAAAGCTGAAAGCTGTTCTCCAGATCGGGCACAATCATCAGCAGAGGCACTTTCTGATTCACGGCTGCCTCAATTAATTGATTGTAGTCGACAACGCTTTCCTGATAGGAATCCATCGCCATCAGCAGGGCGAACGTGGGCGGATTATCCTGAAGTCTTTGCACAGCTCGCTTGGCATCGGACATCATCAGAACGCGATACCCATGACTGGTGAAATACTGTCGAAGAATATCCTGTTCTTTGTTTCGTTTTTCAATGCAAAGAACAGTTGGTTGAGTAATCGAAACAGCCTTTGATTTTGACACACCCGAAGCAGGCGGTTCTTTTGCATTTTCCTCTTGGCAAATACGTTGTTCTGCATCCACCAGTTCCCGGAGAACTTCCGTTGGTGACTGATAACGTTCATCGGGATTGATGTGTAACAAGCGATCAACAATGCTGGAAAGATATCGCGGACACGATGGCATCGCATCGCTGATGTGGCGAATGTTTCGGTATCTTGTAATTTGCTTACGTTCTTCGCGAGATCGTGTGCGAGGATAAGGCGGTTGCCCCAACAGCATTTCGTACAGAATGGTGCCCAGGAAAAACAGGTCACTACGAGGATCGTTGCGCGGGGCACCGGTTCCTTTTTCGAGAGTTGAATATTCTAAAGCGTGCTGAACTCCACTGTCGCCATGTTTTTTTAGAACCTCATCATGAGTCGCCAAACCGAAGTCAATTAATTTCGCAACTCCATCGACACTAAAAAGCACGTTCGTCATTTTCAAATCGCGATGCGTTATCCCCTGACTCAACGCTTACTCTAAACCACGAGCCATATCAATGGCGTATTTGATCGTTTCGTGCGGTTCGACCTGCTTACGAATTTGAATAAAGTCGCGAAGGTTTCCCCCCTGGATAAAATCCATCGTGAAAAAGTGATTTCCGCCTTCATGACCGATATCAAAAATGGGCACAATGTTCGGATGCTTTAGTTTTTGCCCCATCTTGGCTTCCGCCTGGAACAAACTCACGGTATCTGGATCATTTGTCCAACGATGCCTGAGAACTTTCACGCCAACTGCTCGACCATCTTCCAGATTCTCGGCTCGATAAACCCGTGCAAAACTTCCAGCCGCATTCGCATAAAGCAGCTTGTTATTCCCGAGCACGAGGATGCCAGTATCCATCTTTTTAATGCTCTCCACCTGAAACGGCGTGAGCACATGCTGGTCAAGCAATACCTGTAGAAAGTTGGCTCCTGTCTGGTGACCGGAATTCAAATCGCGCAAGCATTCACGAGCCTGCTGCTTGTCTACCAACCTCATTTTCACCAATTCCTTGGCGAGGCTTTTTGGAGAACTAAAATCCATTTGTGATATATCAACTGAAACAAGTCCGCCTCAACAAGTCTGAACAAAAAGTCAGAACATGGGCACGCATTGAGTACGGTGCTTGATTTTCCTAAGTATTAAATGCAACGAAAACTGTGTAAATTGAACTACAATCATTGCAAAAATAGTAGTCGAGCAGGCTACGAAGTGAAAGAGTCTATACTAATACTTATAGCAATCTATCGCAATAAGTAGCCTATTCTGACAATCTCGACCCAATCTGCCGAAGAAATCGCTTCAGGCTTGCTGAATCACTGACTATAGTGGTAGCGTAAAGACAGTAATCAGGGATCACAACCGACGCCCGATTGCCTTGCTGGCTCTAGTCAACCAAAGTTAATTATTCAGGATTTTTTCATAATGTATCTTCGCCTGGCCTCTCGCCCGTTTTTCAATACAGACAAACGCTTGCTTTGGAAACTGGCCTACACCGCCGGCCTTAAAGCTGCGTATTCGGTCGTCAAGCATAAAAGACGCATGAAACGTGGCGAGTATTTCCCGCCTTTCATCTATATTTCGGTCATCAACAGCTGCAATTTGCGATGCCAAGGTTGCTGGGTCGATGTGGCTCACAAGCAGGAGCGTATCGAACCGGAAGCGTTTCATCGTTTGATCAATGAATCCAAAGCCGAAGGAAACGTCTTTTTTGGTATCGTGGGCGGCGAACCGTTCATGCACAGCAAGATGCTTGGAATGCTGGCTGAACACCCGGATTGCTACTTTCAGATCTTCACCAACGGACACTTCATCACCCCGGAAGTCGCAAAGAAGATGCGAAAAATGGGGAACGTGACNCCGCTGATCAGTGTCGAAGGCAACGAAATTATCAGCGACGAGCGTCGTGGAAAAACCGGCGTTTACGATAAAACATTAACCGGTATCCAAAACTGTCTGGATCAGAAACTTTTCACTGGCGTATGTACCAGTTTGTGTCAAAGTAATATTGATGAGCTACTCAACGAAGCCTGGGTTGATCGACTCATCGAAATGGGTGTGGCTTATACCTGGTTCCACATTTATCGTCCGATGGGGCCACAAGCATCGCCCGAACTTTCTCTTACGCCTGAACAACAATTGAAAGCCAGAAAATTTGTTGTCAACATGCGAGTGAAAAAACCGATCATTATTGTCGATGCCTACTTTGATGGTGAAGGGCAAGCTTTGTGCCCGGCCGTCACCGGAATTACGCATCACATTAACCCCTGGGGCGATNTCGAACCTTGCCCGATCATCCAGTTCAGCACCGAATCGATCCATGAAACGGGTCGCACGATGAAAGAGAAAATCAACGGCTCCGAATTCCTCAAAGGCTTCCGCGAATTGGCAGCTGATACCACACGAGGCNGCATTGTCTTAGAACGCCCCGACCTGCTCGCTGCTTTGGTCGATAAACATCAGGCAAAAGATGTGACTGCCCGTCAAACCGCGATGGCAGAATTGCAGGCGATGCAAGTTCGCACGTCTCAATATAATCCGGTTGAGCAAGTCCCAGAAAAGAGCTGGGTGTATCGCATCGCCAAGAAGTTCTTCTTCAGCGACTTCGGCGTCTACCAAGGCAAAGACCACAGCAAAGCCTCCGCCCCGGCAATACTCAGCTCACACAAAATAAACGGCATCACCCCCCCCGCTATCAATCCCAGCAACCTCATCGAACTCGAAACAAATTCGAATTCGTAAAGAAAGCATCGCGTGAAATGAAGCAACGCGAGTTGAACTACTATATTCTGCTATGTCGGGACAGTCTCTTCGGTTCGATTCGCATAAGTCGCCACCAACTCAATCAGTTTCTTACGATTAATCGGTTTGGTCGTGTAATCATCACAGCCAGCATCAGTACATTTCTGTCGGTCAGAAGACATCGCATGAGCGGTCAAGGCGATGATTGGACCGGTATATCCATCAGATCGTAGTTGGCTTGTTGCCGAATAGCCATCCAGGACCGGCATCTGCATATCCATCAGAACCACATCGAATGGCCGACCTTCAGTCTTTGCTGTGGTTGCTAAATCTAACCCAATCTGTCCATTGTCAGCAAGCGTGACCTCTGCTCCTGCCTTCTTTAAGACGAAACTAATCAGACGTTGGTTGTCTTGCCCATCTTCGGTAAGAAGAATACGCTTGTTGTTGAGAGGAAGATCCGTGATGCCTGTCACTTTTTCATTTTTCGTTTCAACACCCGCCTCGACGACATTCTGAATCACTTTTATATTGTCCAATGAACCAGTGGGTATCGTGATTGAAAACGTACTTCCATCACCAAACGTACTGGATACGTTGAACTCGCCACCAAGCAATTCAATAAAGTGTTTGCTGATGGAGAGTCCAAGACCTGTTCCACCAAAATCTCGTGTTGTCGATCCATCAGCTTGAGTAAACGGCTTGAATATCTGATCGATTTTGCTTGAGGGAATCCCGATGCCCGTGTCGATTACATCGATTTGAAGCTTTGGATCCTCACCTGTTTCATTTAACAGACGAGAGACGACCTGAATCCCCCCTGCCTCAGTGAACTTGATCGCATTGCCAATAAGATTGATGAGAACTTGACGTAGTCGAGTTGGATCAGTCTGAATTTTTTCGGGAATTGAGCCATCAANCTTTACGTCCAACGTCAGTTTCTTCGCTGTGGACGGTACTCTCATCAAAGAGACGACATCCGCAATGAGTTGATGCGGGGAAGTCGAAATCTGCTCTAGCTCGATTTTTCCTGCATCAATTTTGGACAAGTCGAGTATGTTGTTGATGAGATTGAGAAGATACTCGCCGTTCCTTTTGATCGTGCTTGCCCATGCGATATTTTCGGTGGTGCTCACGTTGTCAAGAAGGAGATCCGTAAAGCCGAGGATAGACGTCATCGGGGTACGTATTTCGTGGCTCATATTGGCAAGGAATTCACTCTTGCTACGATTGGATACCTCCGCATCATATTTGGCTTTGATCAATTTAGCTTTCTGTTGCTTTGCCTCAGAAAGATCACGAATGATACCGGTGAATACAATGGCTCTGCCTTTAATCGAGACTTTACTGACCGAAAGATGAAGTGGGAAGGTTGTGCCATCCTTTTTCTGTCCGGTAACTTCTCGGCCTATGCCGATAACTTTCCTTATCCCGGTGTTCATATATGCCTTCAAGTAGCCGTCATGTGCCTCTCGATAGGGAGAGGGCATCAATGCTTTAACGTTCTTCCCCATCATCTCGGATTCTGAATACCCGAAGAGTTTTCCTGCAGCTGGATTATACGACTGGATGAGTCCATGAATGGATATTGTGACAATTGGATCAACGGCAGATCGAAGAGTTGCGTTGGTTTGTACTCTTTCAGATTTCGCCAAGGCCACCAAGGGACGAGCCACCAGGAGAAGCAGAAAAGGTGTACTGATAAGAGACAGTAGTAATGCATCACATGCTGCCTCACTCCAAATGCTGACAGTGGTCGGAAGGATCGACGGCAGAATAAGCATCACTACGGTTTCGGAAATCGCAACGATACCAAGGGTCTTTAAGAATATGAGTGAAGGTCTCCAGATTCGGTTTTCTGTTATTCGTGCCATAGAATCGCGTTTCACTTTGAGGGTAATATAGATGTTTTGTTATGGGCAGGTGGTGTTTTGCTGGGGAGTTTGTCCGCAGAAACATGCAAGAATCGTTTTTGTAAAATCACCTGATTACAATGGTTAAATTAAAGTAGCTTCTCAAATTCTAGGTTGCGTTTTGGCAACACGCGTAAACAATCGTTAAAGTTTTAGACAATCATTAAAATTAAAGATGGGCGAGAAATACGTTTTGCTCCTAGAGTGCTAATCAAAACGCATACAATCCGCACAGAAGGAATCTTGGGTATATGGATCTAGATCGACTTAGTTTTGAATTACGGGAAATTGACGGAACAGCCCGGACGCAAAAGTTTGTTTTTGAAAAAGAGATCTTGGATGATATTCTTCAGGCAATCCACTCAAGTCGTAAAGTATGAGTAGCTGGTAATACATTCCCCGTTAAAAATATAGCGTTCGCGTTCATGGTCACCTTTGAAGAAAGCGACCTTTCTGGATCTTGATCAGAGTGAAGTAGGCCGGGATAATCCTACGTCGAACGGAGTTCACATGAAATGAAAAAGTTCATCTTTTTTGTGCTACCCAAGATGAACACCAAGCTATTTCTGCAATCCCAAAAGGCTGATCTCCATATCAATTCCTCAGGTTGCTTCGCAACACAGACGACCCTGAACGGGATCGTATGAGCTACCCAGGAGGAGAATTGGATGGGTTGATGCAATAATACTTAGGATTATATCTTGAAAATCTAACTCTATCCAGTACCATAACCTGTACACATGGGCGAGCTGAAAACCTGTGATATCACTTACAACATTGTGTAGGCTAATAAACAAGATATGCCGCAATTAAATTCAATGCTAATACCCAAGCTCTTGGAGCAACTTAAATGTGTTTCTTCAACTTCGACCGTTTGGAATCCCTATGAGTCATCCGAAAGGTGCCACAATCTGCTTACCTATCTCAACGCACTGTGTTC
>JAESQE010000663.1 GCA_016765335.1 Planctomycetaceae bacterium | reverse complement strand
GTTGTCCGGAGAATTCCTATCTGAAATGCTTTATTTGTTCTGTTGAATAGTGAATTAGTCGGCTTAATAGTCAACTAAAACGGGAATCCGGGAAAATCTTTCCCGAATTGGCAATGCAGCACTTGCCACAAAGATTTACTGTTCGATACTATACCGCACAGACAACTTGAATCAGGGAGAGGTGGCAGAGCGGCCGATTGCACCGGTCTTGAAAACCGACGTACCGAGAGGTACCGGGGGTTCGAATCCCCCCCTCTCCGCTTATTTGAATGCCGTTGAGTCGTAAGTCTATGGCTCAGCGGCATTTGCTTTTTCTGGACTGCTCCAGAGTTTCTTTTTTGTGGCACTGTTTGTGGCGTTTTGTGGCACAAGGGTTCTCTGGAAGGGTTGTTCAATGAAAAAGTATATCGAAGAAAAACCGTAAGCTGACATTTCGTATCGGCAAGGTGCGAGGCGATCTGCGAAGTGATGTCTGGTATCTTACTTAAGGCTACCTCTAACAATTCATTTTTCGGTTGATTGTTTATTTCGTGGGTCTGATTTTCAAAAAATCTGATCAGATTTCACTGCGGATCAAATTCTTGATCACCAAACAACGATGATTTTCCTTTTGCGGATTTGACTTGACTGGCTTGAAGGTCGATTTTCGAACTTCAAGCCAGTTTTTCATACTCCCGCCTCTTAGCGGACGCTATCCTCCTCTCAGAATCACGTAGCGACTCATGTTATACGATAAATTCCGCAAGCCAATTTTTGTCTTCGCTCGAACGATGCCAATTCCGCGGAGAATTAAATTTCCTGCGCGTTGCGATTGAACGCCGAAAATATGTTCCACGCGAACACGTGTTTTCGATTTCTTTCGATTCGATTCTTTCTGCTGGGCTGTCAAAGGACAATTTCGATATCCTTTTTCATGAATCTGATTGGTAAAACCACCTGCCTTCAAATCGTTCGTGATCGCCTCACTGGCGTAAGCACTGTCGCCCCAGACCTCTTTGCCGGGGTTGCTGTTATCAAGCAGCGGTTGCACCACCTGACTGTCGTGAACAGAGGCGATGCTCACCTGATAACGTCGAATGAATTTGTGCTTCGCATCAACACTCACATGATTTTTGTAGCCGAAATAATTGACGTTGCGTTTTTTCGTCCAGCGGGCATCGACATCTTTCTGACGTTTCTTATTGGGCTGCGAATCCCATTCTTCCGGGGTTTCGCCTTGCTTAATCTGCTTGTTTTCCTCACGATTGTTGCGTTGCTTCGGGGCAGAAACAATCGTTGCATCAATGATCTGACCTTTTTGTGCAGCATAACCATTGCTTGAAAGGACGGCTTCAAACTGTTCGAACAACGGCTCGATCAACTCTGCTTTGGTGAGTTGATCTCGAAACAGCCAAACGGTTTTTTCATCGGGCACCGTATCGTTTAATTGCAGGTTCAGAAAAGTCATGAAGGAAAATCGGTCAGCGATCTGATATTCAATTTGAAAATCACTCAGGTTATACAACGACTGCAAAATGAGAATCTTGAACATCAGAACAACATCCATCGGGGGGCGTCCCGCATTGCTTTTGTGATCTTTTTGACGGATGATTTCCAGCGTGGGACGAAACAGTTCCCAGTCGATGATCGTGTTGAGCTGAGCAAGCATGTTATCGTACCGCTTGATTTTTTCTCGCCTCACTTGAACGTCGAACAATCCGTGTTGATGCATGTTACTGTTCCCAATGGTGTTGATATCTTCAAATCCCGTTGATAGCACGGTATCCTACAAACACAAGGCCAAAACGCACACCCTTGATTCTGGGAAATCAGAGTAATAAATAGAGGAACCCCTAATTTAAGTCGGACTTTCGCCTCACAAAAAACAGTGTGGAAGTGTTTACATTTCCTCCACTCTGCATTGAGGTTGGAATATTCTGATGTTCTGGGCTGATTGTGCCGATTATTACGATTATGCGGAGTTTTCCGAGTTGGGCAGACGTGCGCACTGTCCATCATCCAAAGGCAAAAAAGAGTCCAAGTATTACTGCTCTGGTCAATTGTTGTCATATTAATGAGTAGCNGATCAAGCAGAATCAGGAGCAAATAGAATGTCGGTCCAGTTTCGTATCATGTTTAATAGAAAAGGGTTATGCCTTTTCCTTCTGGCTACGTCGTGTCTATTGAATATTCAATCGGCATCAGCCTGGGCTCCGTTGATGATTAACTTCAACTCACATAATGGGGACTCTACAGAGCCTGTCGCCTTGGCGATTCTGGGAGAAGTGAAGAATCCTGCAACCTATCAGGTCTCCCCAAAAGATGCGACATTAGGGCAGTTAATTCACATTGCGGGGGGAACAACTCCGATTGCTTCTCGTGAAGTACATGTCATTCGGGGAGGCAAGTCGTTACTGGCTTTACTTCGCCCCAGCCAGGACAACTTCAAACTTCTGCCGGGCGATATTGTTGTTCAAAGTCAGCTTTGGAATCATTCGACACTCTCTCGGTCTTCTACTACTGCTGGTTCTGGACCTGTTGTGTATCGTGCAAGTGGTCAACAAAACGTCCATCACGGGCATATTGTGCCTCTCGGGTTGGCAGACAAACCAATTGTTTTGCCATTATGGGACTTGCAGGGCAAAACATTAACAGTTGATTCATTGCTCACCGGTTTGATGAAACAGCCTCCTCAAGTAGCAGCCAATACGAAAATTATCTTTGCTCAACATGAACCAAGATCCAATCAAATTAAACCCGGTATGATTTTAAGTGTGCCCGAAGCTTTAGTGCTCAGAGAAAATCTTCCTTCCTTGCCGTTGCCAATTGTTCCTGAAAATCAAACCACTGCCCCTGAATCGTTACAGAACAAAATTGAACAACCACAGAACAAACAAAGTGAACCCGTAAATATTGCATTGACTCAAACAGAACAGACCGCGCCAAGCGAATCAAGTGTTCCTTCAGCAATCCCACTGATGTTGACTCCGCCAAATCAGACCAGCGAAAATCAGTCCAATAAGTTGGATTTTGAACATGATGTTACCGATCCATTCTCGCAGGAAGACCAAGGCACCGATCTGACAGAACAAACATCAAGCAAGCAATTTCNTCTTGCCAAGCCTGTCGAAAGTGTTCCCGATCCGTCTGATCCGAAACAAGCCGAGTCTCCTTCGATGATTGGCTTTATTGCAGGGGCGTTTGTTGTTATTGGAGTCATCACCGTCATTTTTTCAGCACTGCGGAATCACTGGACTCAATCGAAACATCATCACTTCGAAGAATCTGCACCTCTCGCTGAGCAAGTCGCTACAACAATCACTGCCCCTGTTGCGGAGAAGCCCCCAAAACGCAGGCGACAATTCAGTCAGCCCGAGGCAGCTGTTGCTTCGGAAGCATTACCGGCAATCCAAGTTCCTACAGAACCGGTGAGTGACCCTTTGACGCGAGCAAAACAAGAAAAAGAAGATGGCTTACAGGCGTTACTTGAAAATCAGATTCCGATCATTGAAGAGCAAGTGTTAATGCAGCGTGAGTTGAAGTTTTTTGGCAAACCCAATTTGTATTATGAATTTCGGATTGATGCCAGTCATGAAATCAGTAAACCTCATGTGGTCTTGGCATCTAAAAAAACGAATCAACTGGAAACCCAGATTTTTTGGGAGGGAGAAGCCGGACTGTTTGTCTCGCCCTACGAACTCTATCAGGAAGTCACTCCTTCTGACCGATAAGCCAGCCTTAAGAGAATCCATAAACAAGTTAAACAGGTCGATTGCTTCTTGGTTATTGAGAGACTCTATTAATTGGCTCTCCCCCTTACGAAAGGGGAGTTAGAGGGGATTTATGAACTGTTTTTTCAACCAAACTGTATTCGAGAACCTCTGGGGTTCAATTAATAGAGGTTCCCTATTCTGGTTTCATCAATCATCTTTTGAGCCTTTTAGACAGACTGCGAACTAGTGAGTAAGAATAAGATGAATATTGCCATCGAATTCGGAGGGAGCAACTTTCGCTCTTTGCGTCGTGAAGCCGGTCGTTTGATTGCCCGAGAAGTTTCTACCAATTACCTGGTATTGGAAGATTCCGAGTCGCATCGTCGTTTGCTTGAACGTCATGGCGAAGAGTTTGTGCAATGCGAGCAAGGGATCATTGTTTTTGGTGCAGCTGCCAACGATTTAGCCGNGATACTTTCTCTGCCCTTGCAATCTGCCTTGGACGATGGAACCGTTCGCAAAAACGACCCGGTTTCCCGTCAGTTACTGGGCGCTCTGGTTGAAGGGTTAACCCCCGCAGCCAACGAACAGGAATCCGTCTGCACGGTCGTCAGTTCACAGCTTGCAACCGACAAAGCAAATCAGAATGAGCATGATGGCCTGGGTTTTCTGTTGCGACTGGTCAAGCTACAAGGGCATCAGCCACACGTCATTTCGCCTGGAGTAGGAATCGTTTTATCGGAATGTGGCGATGACGGATTTTCTGGAATTGCAATCAAAATGGGCACCGCTCGCATGGATATTTCCATTGTGCATCATGCCCGAGAGATCGCACGGTTTTTCCTGCCCAGAGGAAGTCATCATATTNATCATCAACTTGCAGTCATGGAGAAACAGTTTGTCCGCTTGAAAGACGGCAGAGAAGTTCTTGACACGCGACCGATCCGCGAATGGCGAGAAAACATTGAGAATCTAAATAATGTTTCTGATCCCAGAAGTCTCGCGTTACGAGATCAGTACTTAAAATTGATCCATCAAGGCCTTCATCGCCTGAAACAGGAATTGAGTTCTTCGACGCTTTCTCAGTTCCCTTCAGCCTTGCCTATGATTATTGGTGGCTCATTAGCATCGCCAGCTGGAACTGGAACACTTTTTCGATCTGCGATCAGTGATGCAGATCTTCCGATTCAAATTGAATCAGTTCGCAAGGTCACCGACATTAAATTCTCTGTGTTACGAGGCGGTTTAATCGCCGGAGAGCTTAATCATCCCGACACTCTCTCGACGTATGCTGCCTGAATGAGTAGATGGCTCAGGAGATAATGGCCGGTTTTGCGATGCTTTTTCAACTGGAGCATTTTAATTAAAGGTGGATCGTCCAGTTCATTGAATAGACGATCATCCGAAAGTGTGCTTCCTTCGAGCCGATCTTCTATTAAAGGCTCAGCGATATTATCGCAAATTCTAATTTCAATGTTATTTTGCTTACCATGGCATTATTAATAACGGAATGTGGCTGATTGTTGATCCGTTTGCTGGCTCCGGGTATTATTGAAGCAGCTGATCACCGGGGTGATTGGAGATTTTCCGTTTTAAATGCGGTGGTTGTAGCCGCTGCATGTTGTGACAAGGTTATTGGTATGTCGATTCGCCGCTTCGTAATATTACAGGTTTTAATGGCTGTGGTTGCCTTTGGTTCATTTCAGGTGAATGCAGCTGAGCAGATTGCAGGGGAAAAATTCACTGCGGTTTATAAACAATGGAAAGACTTAGATGCTCAACTGAAAAGTTGGTCGAAGAGTTCCGCAGTGCGAAACCAGAAAGACAGGCCGAGATTCGAA
>JAESQE010000187.1 GCA_016765335.1 Planctomycetaceae bacterium | reverse complement strand
ACTTTACCAGGCTTGTGGATATAACCAGGCATAATCCCAATTTTGGCAACACCAGGAGTAATAATTCCCGGGCAGTTCGGTCCGATCAATCGGCAAGTGTAATCTTCGAGTTTCTTTTTGACCTTAGCCATATCAAGCACAGGTACACCTTCTGTGATGGTGACGATCAACTCGATACCTGCATCGGCAGCTTCGAGAATCGCATCGGCACAAAATGGTGGTGGAACAAAAATCAAAGAGGTGTTTGCGCCAGTTTGATCCACGGCTTCTTGCACGGTATTAAAGACAGGAAATCCATCAACTTCCTGCCCCCCTTTACCGGGAGTCACTCCACCAACCAGAATATTCTCACCGGGTCGATGCTCCTGTGCGTAGGCTCGACACTGCTGCGAATGAAAAAGGCCTGCCTTCCCCGTAATTCCCTGCGTAATAATTCGTGTTTCGCTATCAACAAGAATGCTCATGAGGTCTTCCTGATGTTTTCTATCTATAGGCTGAGGAATATCCCCAGTATCATGTATTCAAAGATCTAAATCTGCCGAGATTTCGCCCCGGCCTGCACAGACAAGATTGTCTGTGCTCCTTGCCTGTGCTATCCAGCAAGGGTTCCGACTACTTTTTGGGCAGCGTCCGTCAAATCGCTGGCAGTGATAATGTCTTTCCCAGAATTCCCGAGCATTTCCCGAGCAATATCGACATTCGTGCCTTCCAGACGCACAACCAACGGAACGGTAATACCGACTTTGTCGTAAGCGATCATCAACGCTTCAACAATGACATCGCATTTCATGATGCCGCCGAAAATGTTGACCAAGACAGCCTTCACATTTTTATCAGCCAAAATGATTCGAAATGCCTCGGTAACAGCCTCGACGCTTGCGCCCCCACCTACATCTAAGAAGTTGGCCGGTTCGCCGCCGTGCAGTTTAATTAAGTCCATCGTGCTCATTGCCAAGCCTGCCCCGTTTACCAGACAGCCGATATTGCCATCCAAATTAACGTAACTCAAGCCCGCATCTTGTGCTTGTACTTCTGAGGGGTCTTCTTCTGAAAGGTCTCGCAGTTCCAACAGGTTTTTATGACGGAACATCGCGTTATCATCGAAACTGACCTTAGCATCCAAAGCAACCAGTTCGCCATCTCCCGTGACGATTAGCGGGTTGATCTCAGCCATGCTGCAATCGTTATCGACAAAGAACTTGCAGATTTTTGTGAGGAATTTCTCTGCACTGCGAACCGTTTTGCCTTCCATGCCTAAGGCAAAAGCCAAATTTCTGGCTTGATAAGGCATTAAACCGAGAGCTGCATCGTAGTATTCGTTGAGGATTTTCTCTGGAGACTTCTCAGCGACCACTTCAATTTCCATGCCTCCTTCAGAAGACATGATCAACACAGGACAATCTTGTTCCCGGTCAACAACAATTCCCAGATACAATTCGCGGGCAATATCCAGGCCTTCTTCGACAAACAGGGTCGTAACCTGCTTCCCTTCAGGGCCTGTTTGTATTGTTACCAGCGTATTGCCCAGCATTCTTTCAGCATTTGCCTGAGCTTCTTCTGCACTGCGGACAAGCACAACGCCATTTTGATCTGGCTGCTCGATAAATGTCCCTTTACCGCGACCACCAGCGTGGATTTGCGATTTGACTACTGCAAGCGAGCCACCCAATTCCTTGTAGGCAGCTGCGGCTTCTTCAGGAGTTTTTACAACAATTCCCCGAGGCACGGGTATACCGCACTCCCGAAACAATTGTTTTCCCTGATATTCATGAATCTTCATCGATGGGATCTTCCCTGCAATGTTAGACTAAAATATTGAAATAGTAGATTTTAGATCGAATTAACAAACTCCCGAGAGCGCGCGGATCTCAAAGCTGAGCGAATCATAGTAGACAACAAGAAATCTTTCCAGTTACCTGGGACTGTGTTTTAGGCTGTCTCTACCGATTTATTAAGGCTCCAAAATTTGCCCGTTGATAATCACCCGCCCTGCAATGTTGCCAGCGGGCACACTCAGGGTTGTTGTGGCTCCGGAGATCGCGTTATTCAAGCTGGATTCCAATGTCACAATAGGATCGTCAACTCCAGTGACAGTGTTAATAACGATTCCACGGTCAACAAAAGTGCTGAAGCCTGAAACATCAACAACATTGCCATTAAGGACCACGGTGCTTCCATCATGCAAAGAGGGGAACAAAATGCCTGTTGCCCCGCCTGCGTTGTCGAAGACTTCGTTTAGTGTCAAATTAAAACTAGACGTTTTGCTGGCTGAAGCCCGGAATCCAATGCCATCTCTACCCGAAAACTCAACCGTATTTTGAGAAAGACTGACAGCAACAGGCCCGCCCGCATCAATATCAATCGCAATACCATTGATTCCCGTGAAGCCGATCCTGTTCGATGCAGCCAAAATTGTTGATGTCAGCGACGAATCTCCAGTGATGATTTCAAATCCTTTTTGATTTGCATTGGTGCCAATCAGTAAGTTGTTAGTAAGATTTGCATCCACCGATCCTGCCCAGTTCAATCGAGCAGCCACCGCAGAGGCCATGTCCATCTGGATATCGTTTTGAGTAAAGATGTAACTCAGTGTTGCGTCTTCCCCGCCAACAGTTGAGACAGCATCAAAGAAAACTTGCGGAGTATCTCTCACAATATTGTTGGCGATGCGAACGACATAGCCCCCGGTTTCCCCTACGGAATACAGAATGCCAGACTGAGACGCTAACGTATTGCCATCAAAAGTAGACTGTTCAATTTCCAAGGCTCTCAAATTCGTTGCATTAACAAACTGCTGCGTTGTACCGGTAATGTGCGATTGAGAAATTTTGAACAATTCGGAATTGGAAGCAACTCCAACCGTTTTGTTGCCAGAATAATTTAAGAGTTGTGACGCAAAAGTCCCCGAGCCTTCTAGATGCACTGCGACATCAGTATTTTGAATCAACCCGCCGGACTCAGCAGCGTTTGTCCGCCTGTCACCCAAGATAATCATGCGGCCCTGTGTCTGCTTCATGCTAATTCCGACATCGCCTCCATCAACAGAAACAGATTTCAGGAAAATATCAACTACGGAATTCTCAACATCAGCGGCAGGTGCATCTACTGAATTCGAGGCACCATCATTAATGATCAACAGATTGGTGTCTCTAACAAACAACGCCGTTTCACCAACAGTGTTCACATCAAGCTGTGCAATCGAAATCAGCCCGTCATTGTCTTCCAGATGAATTCCTCGTGACATCGCAGGAGGATTAATATTCAGATTTTCGAACAATGCCGTCCCTACGAGATTCGTGGTAATGTCATCACCGGTATCGATCGTGCCGTTATCGTCAATTTGTACAATAGATTCCAACCCGGCCACACGCAGTCCACCCTCCAAATTACCATCTAGTGTCAAGTCTCCATTGAAATCAACCGTACCATACCCGCCAGTAATATTAACTCCATATCCCATCACACCGGAAACAGAAATATCTTCAAATGTCAGCAAATCACTGGTATCAGAGATGAATATCCCATCCTGACCACCGCCATTAATTGCGATCCCCTTAAAGCGACCCTGGCTGCCATTTTTAACTTCGATTGCATTGCCTGAGGCGCTATTAATTGTGACGTTTTCGACAGAAAACCCTGTCACCCCATCAGCCAAAATCCCTGGCCCCGCTGGAGAGTCAATCATAACCCCCGCAATGATCGAGTTATTCCCCAGAACAATCCCATTGCCAGTTGGAGTCAACTGAGGAAGAACCACTGGGATATTATTAGGATTTCCGCTAACTGTAGGCAAATCGATCATGCCGAAGTTGGCTGTTTCAAGCTGAAAAGGAACGCCCTCGCCAACCAGTATTTGACCATCGGACAAAGTGATATCTTGGAGTAACACAGAACCAGAATGCAAAACAATCAGATCTGCCCCAGATGCCTGTGCCGCAGAAACCGTAGCCCATGGTGATTCAACAGCCCCTGCTAACTCGCCAGGAGGAATCAATGGTAATACTCCCTGCTCGGCATAAACATGCTGAACATTGAAGGCCAATCCTGTGATCGGACTATTCACCGGGACTGCGACACCAAGTTGCTCTCTGTCGCTAAGTACGACATTGTAGTTGCGATCCACAAAGCGTCGTAATCGCTGCTCCAACTGATCTTCCGGCAACCCTTTAGACCCAAACCGCCAATCAATACCAAGGGTCACGTTCGTGCCAAAAGTACCGTCATTGGTAATGGTTGTTAATGCAGAAAGTGCGGGTGAGATTTGACCATCAATCTGAATCTTAAATCCATCGATGCTTGGAACGCCCGCTCCATCAAAATGATACCACCCGAAAGTGGCTTCCATTTGGTGTTCTTCAGCAAACTCTGTCGGAAGATTAAACCCAATAGACGCATCAAGGCCCTCCATCGAAACCCCCACAATATTCATTGTATCTGCTACAAGCTGCGTTCCTTGAAATCGGAAATTACTACTTGTTGATTCCAATATCTGTTCTTGATTCCCCACCGGAAAATAGAAGTTCGAAGTAATGCTTCCGAAACTCGTGAAGCCTTCCAGCCCGAGACCAAGCTGCTGAAAAGTTTCTTCGGAGGTTTGGTCGAAGTCGTAAGAAGCGTTTATGCCGAGTACAAAAATATCACTTGGCTCCAAAAAACGGAATCCAGCCGTCAGGTTCGTACCCGCATTTCCCTCATTGGAGAGGAACCCACGAATATCTCCAAACAGAATTTGTTCGTCACCATTTTTTATGTACGGAAACAGTTCCAGGCGAGTGATACCAGAATTTCGCCCAACTGTTGGCAGCGCCGTATGACCGAACCTCCCGTCAATTCCACGATCCTGAGCAAATGACTGATCAGCCAATAACAGGCCAAGACAGAATGCCAGAAACAAGCTGGAAGCGAAAAGTCTGCTACACAAACAGAACTTGATCATGAGGTGCTCTTGATTTTACGAGAGGAGAAACAAGGTGGGGCCGAAAGGTATGCAGTCGAATCAAGAATTGATTGACTAATTTGATATGGGAATGGAGTAATATCTGTAATTNCCAACAGTGTCAATGCGAATCCNGCCACAAACCAGCGGAAACAAAACGCAACAAACCTGCCGTAACCCCTTCAGTAGAGGTCAGTTACAGATGCCCCTCACCAACAGGCATCATTTCAGAGAGCGGAAATAGAGTATTATTTTTCTTGACTGGTCTTTCG
Source organism: Planctomycetaceae bacterium (assembly GCA_016765335.1). GTDB lineage: Bacteria > Planctomycetota > Planctomycetia > Planctomycetales > Planctomycetaceae > Rubinisphaera. The sequence goes on along the minus strand of JAESQE010000187.1, from coordinate 2,308 downwards.
CCATTCCGCTAAGCACTCCAGCGGAAAGTCTGTCAGCATACCATCAATTTTCGAGTCTTTAACCTGGGACCAAACTTTAGGATTCCTGCGAGATTCGCCTGGCCCTGCAAAATTGTAAACGACTTGCTTGCCCTGCTGGTGAAGCCGTTTCACTTCTTCAGTCGTCGGGGGAAATGTGACAAGAAATACGTCCAGAAGGTTTTCTTGAACACGCCTCGTCAAATTATTCCGGTTGACATTTTTCCCAATTCGAAACTTGGGGTTCAATTTTTTAAGCCGGCGACTCATTTCCTCGCTTTGGTCAAAAGCGAATGATTCGTCAATGAGTTCATATTCCTCAACTAAAGAAACAAGTTTGGCTTCTCCTGCCGCGGTAATTTGCTTGACATTCAATGCAATAATTACCGGACCTCGTTGACGCTGCTTAATCAACGCAAAAGTTTCTTTCAGTGTGGGAACACGCACACCAGCAAACACAGGGGAAAACCATCTGCCTGCATCAAGTTGCTTCACTTCTGATAAAGTCATCTCACGGATTGATCGAGCCGGACCATTGGTCGTTCGCTGGACTGAATCGTCGTGTATTACAATTAAGTGACCATCTTTGGTGGTGCGAACATCAAGCTCGAATCCAATTCCTAATTCTAAACAGACCGCAAAAGCAGGCAACGTGTTTTCGGGCGAATGACGCAACATGCCACGATGTGCAACAGGAATCGGGTCTCCTGCAACAACACGTTCTGAAGCTGAAAAAACAGCAACAATCGACAAAACGATCAGGCAGCAAATTGCTTTATTCATCAAATCACTTTTCTACTGAGAACTGTGGCGTTACGGCTTCGATTGAATATAAACCCCAGAGGCTGCAACATTCAGAATGCCTGATTCATCGATGCTTCCATGCCCTTTGACGGTGACAAAATCTCCTTCTTTGAGATTGAACAAAGTCCGGGCATCAATTTTGAGCGGGATGTCCTGATCATCAACGCATTGGATCACTGCAACAGATTCCTTGTATTTTCGCCTGCAAAACGGGCACGTGTCGGGGTCATGCCCCGGACCGCCATGACTTACAGCTTCGCTTGCTTCTGTAATCCAGAAAGTAGCATAGCCATCAACCCACCATTCAGGCAGAGAAGTCACCCCCACTTTCCCGGAAATAATAAATTCGGCCCCCTGCTCTGCCTCCCTCGCGGTCGCAATGGGATCTGCTTCGCCAGGAGACTGGGTAAGCAGCCACTGGTCGCGAGCAGCAACGACCTGCGGATCAACAGCCTCCCCGCAACCCGAAAGGAAAATCAGGTTTAATGCTGCAACAGGTAACAGACAAACAAGCCATTGACGAAACATCACTGTGCCATCCTTTTTCAAGGCCTAATGAACAACTAAAAACTTATCACTTGATTCTCTACTGCTATTTCGGAGATTCTTCTGGAGATTCTTCTGGGGCAGTTTCTTTTTTCACTGCACTTTGCAACACGGCTAATGCTGCGTCCAAGCCTTTAGCCAAGTCAGCGTAAGCGACTTCTTCTTCGCCGTGGAACATACCATCAATTTTCGTGTATCCATCGAACAGCTCTTCTTTTGCCTTCTTAACCGCAGTGAGTTGCTCAGCATCTAACTCGGCTTTCTCTGCCAAGGCTCCTACGCTTTCAAGAAGATTTCCGACATCATGCAATGGGCCATGAGCAGCATCTTTGTCTTTTTTCTCAAAAGCATCTCGAATCGAAGCATGCAAACCTTCCAGTTTTCCGACTGCTTCAGCATAAGTGCCGGGGGTATCATGATCATGCCCTACATGTTCGTCGTGCCCTGCATCACCTTCAGGTTGATCCTGAGCAGGTGGAGCTGGCTTACACCCAGTCAACGCAAAAGGAACAATAGCAAAGGTCATAACAAGACAAGCAGTCAGTAAGTTTTTCATGAGTGAGTTCCTCAAATAGCTCCAAGGTTGTTCTAAATTCAATTAGTCATCAGCAAATATTATACACCGAAATGATTTCTGTACGCTCTTCAAAGAACTGTATTTAATTCTCTATTGATGCTACTATAGTAAATGACATCTGCCGCTGATCAATGGGAACTCGGTCAAAAAACATACCGGCTTCCAATATTTTCGGGGTAAATCAACTTTCCCGCATTTATTCTGGGCAAACAACGCAAGAACCTCTTCCTTCCTCAATGCTAACCTCAAGGCATAAATAAGATTTGATGTTTCCTTGTTTTACTGTTATATTCTAGAGATGTGATTTAGCCCTCTTTGAATTTTCCTCGGGCTTTATCTCCTAACCGGCTAGATCGAATGTGG
>JAESQE010000186.1 GCA_016765335.1 Planctomycetaceae bacterium | reverse complement strand
ACTCCCCCTTCGTAAGGAGGAGAACCAATTGATTGATGTTCCCTTAAGTACGAAAACGCTTACCAATCCGCCTCATTCGAGCTTCTCCGCATATCCCACATGAATACACCAGTCACACATCCCCCATCCTTGAATCTTGTCGTATTTTTCACCAATGCTTTACGCTTGGTTCGTTGTTTTTCAGACGTAGTGCCAAAACAGGACGTATTGATAGAGATTTATCTCTTTTTTTCACCGATTACCAAGCTCTGACTCCCATTCCATCCGGCAGGCAGTCATAATGGGGTTCGATTGTGGCTTTGAACTGTTCTCCGCAAATATTCATTTTCCCGCCGAGCTTACCTTTCCTGCATGACAATTCAGCGTCTTACATATCTTGGTTTAGAATCCTTCTGGTGGGCAGTGTTAATATTTGCCTGCTTTCTGGTTACTGTTGGACTGGTTGTTCGCATCTATCAATACGAACGCAAACTTGTTTCGCGTCCGGTGGGCTGGGGATTACTTTCCCTACGAGTTTGTGTGCTCTTACTCATTCTGTTGATGGCGTTACAGCCAACACTTTCCTGGACGAGCAGTTCCAAAGAGCAGATGAAAGTTCTGGTCGCGTTTGATGTTTCAGAAAGCATGAGCCTGGTCGATGATCAGGCGACTGATACCGAGCGAGCACAATGGGCCGTCGGGTTGGGGATGATTCGACCCGAAGTGCTTGAACCGGAGCAAAACAGGGTAGCCCCCGAGNCGGATTCNGATGATCAAAATCCGAACACGTCCCCACTGACACAGCTGACTGAATCTTGGAATGACATGAGTCGGTTTGAGTTATCCCGGCAATTGATCTCTGCCCCTCAAGTAGGATTGTTGGATCGTCTGGATAAAATTTCGACCGCACAGTTGATGCTCTTTTCTCAGAAAACACGTCATCTGGATATTGATATGCTTGTGGGAACTCGCGAAGAACTTTCCAGTCAACTTATTCCTGAAGCGACTTCGTTTTCTGAGGTACTTCAGCAGGCAGCTTCTCAGGAAAATTGTACTGCCATTGTGTTAATTACCGATGGAGTCAATACGGCTGATGATAGTCCCCTGGAAGCTGCAAACGCTTTGGCTGGACTTGACCGGCCTGTGTTCAGTCTCCTGGCAGGATCAATACGCCAGCCGGTTGACTTGGCCATTGAATCGGTGGATCATCCCGAAACGGTTTACAAAAAAGATCAATCGTTAATCCGCGTGCGTGTTGCCACGTTTGGGTACCAGGGGCAGCCGATTACGGTATCGCTGAGTGATGTAGCCACGGGCAATCGTATTTCTAAAGAGGTCGAGGGAGCAGAACGATTTGTTAATGTCGAATTCGATCTTCCGTTAGATACACCGGGCAGACAGCGATTTATTGTCGAAGTGCAGCCTGGGGAAACGTTAGCTAATCTGGAGAATCAAAACGAGAATTATGAAACGGAATTGCGACTCGAAAACAATCAGCAGGAATTTGGCATCACAGTCATTGATGACACTTCGCACGTGCTATTGGTTGACGGGGAAGGACGTTGGGAATTTCGTTTTCTGGAAGCTGCCTTTCATCGGGATGATCGCGTAGACCTCAAGGCAGTATTGTTTAATCAACCTTACCTGGGGATTCTGCCTCATGCGTTTTTTGATAGTGTTCTTCCTAAGCTCGAAGCCTCGGGCAACGCATTTGAAGAAATGGATCTGGTCATCTGGGGGGATGCTGATTCTCGTTCGGTTGATCAAAGTCACTGGGAAGATTTGGAAAAGTTTGTCGCAGAGAAAGGCGGGACATTGGTTGTAACCGCAGGCCAGCAACATTTTTCCAGTTTGCTTCTGAATCCGGTGATGAAAAAGATGCTTCCGATTAANCAGACTCGACAACTGAAAAGTTCTCATGATGATTTAGAAGCTTCACCCCGCAAGCAGGGCTTTCATCTGCAACTCACCGAGCAGGGGAAGCAACATTCTTTGATGAAGCTTGATACCGATACGAAAAAGAATACGGAAATGTGGCGAGAACTTCCCGGTCATTTTTGGGGGCTTGATGGTGTTGCCAAGCCGGGTGCGATTGTGCTGGCTCGATCTCAAGGAGCACAATCAACATCCAGCAATAAAAACGATTCGGGTGTTGTAGTTGTCCATAATTACGGACTGGGCCGCGTGTTGTGGGTCGGAGTCGACAGCACCTGGCGATGGCGATTTCGCACAGGAGATAAAGATCACTATCGATTCTGGGGACAGTTGTCGCGATGGGCCGCTGAGATGCGATCTTCAACCGGTTCTGATGATGTTCGATTCGGCACCGAATCGACTGAAATTGAAGTGGGAGAACAGACATCTGTACGCGCTCGCTGGTCCAGGCGGCTACTTCAAAAAGTCGAACAAATTCATGCGATTGTTGAAGTTTATCCGGAAGATGAAAATCAATCTGTACCTATAATGACATTTCCATTGCAGCCGACTGAAACAGAACCGCTTCTTCATGAAGCAACTATTCCGCCGCTGCCCGTTGGGGAATATCGATTAAGGCTCACCACTGAGGAAGTTCCGATGGGACCAATTCCAATCGAAGCAAAGCTGTTTGTTACTGCCCGCCGAAATGGTGAAACGAACAAGCTTTCGGCTGATCGTTCGTTACTGGATCAGTTTGCAGCAATGACCGGCGGAGCTGTGTTTTTGCCTCATCAAATGGATGAACTGATGCAGCGATTGAACCCGGATTCTCTGGTCCTGGAAGAAAAACATGACATTCCCCTCTGGAATCATTGGCTGATCTTTGTGATGATTATGTTAGTGATTACAGGGGAATGGTTATTACGAAAATTGCACGGGTTGCCGTGACGATATTGAGAAACTGAAATAAGAGAATCTTTAAGAATTGAATTCCAGAGCTTCTTAAAGAAAGTTTGATTATAAAGGTAGGTAGACGGCTTAGAAATCTGAGGATGCGATTTTTAGACTTCGTTTTCCCAGCGAAGCTGGATTCAAACAGGAACAAGTAAAATAAACCACGGAGACACAGAG
>JAESQE010000185.1 GCA_016765335.1 Planctomycetaceae bacterium | reverse complement strand
AGCAAAAGGGTGGCTGGGGTGCAAAGGAAATTTTGAGGAGATGATAGCCCGCCTATGCAAAACGGACTGGACCTCACAGGGTATTGTTCTGGCCCCAGAAGTATCCAATATCTGGGGCCAGAACCATTTTCGTTATGCAGTCCATCATCTGCAAGCAGAGCTACAAGTATAACTAAGCAATTGATTGTCGCCCCAGCCACTCCTTGATCGCAAAACTGGCGATTCGGGCTGGTATTACTGTCATAAAGCTATCAGTAAAGTAGGCCGGGATATTGCTATTTCAAACGGAGTCTGCATGAGATGAAAAATTAATTTTGGAGTGTTGCTCAAAATGAACACAAAGCAATTCCGGCAATCCCGCTTTGTATCAACTCCTCGGGTTGCTGCCCGGTCAAACGAAACAGGCAGCGTTTTGGTTTGAGAGAATCAACAGGCACACGAAGATGGGTGCAAGCACCACATCCTACCGTTTGGAATCCAACGTTAATTGCTCGATGAAAGCTGAGGATCGTGCTTCTCTCACATTTTTAATGCACTCTCTACCCTGATCGTACCGTTTCAAGTATTGTGATACGCATTCGCGTATTTGTTCGCGCGTTGAATGTTTCCTAACCTCTTTGTCAGTACAAGGCCGCGATCATTCACGTAGCGTAGGTTTTTATTGAGTTTGGTATGAGACAGAAAATTACGTTCCCGAGATGATTATAGGATTCCAGTGTGTCGAAGTTTAAGTTTGAGTTAGAGCATATTGATAAGAATACCGGTGCGCGAGCTGGGCGTTGGCATACTCCGCACGGGCCAGTGGATACCCCTGCATTCATGCCCGTGGGCACTTTAGGAACAGTCAAAGGGCTACTTCCCGAGCAGCTCAAGCAGGCTGGTGCTCAGATGGTTCTGTCAAATACGTACCATTTAGCACTGCGTCCCGGTGCAGATGTGGTCGAAGAATTGGGTGGATTACACAAATTCATGAACTGGGATGGTCCGATTCTGACCGACAGCGGCGGATTCCAGGTCTTTTCTTTGGCTAAGCTTTCGAAGTTAACTGACGATCATGTCGCTTTTCGCTCTCATATTGATGGCAGCTTGCTGGAACTTTCCCCTCAAAAAGCGATTGCGATCCAGGAACAGCTCGGAGCTGACTGTATTATGTGCCTGGATGAATGCCCTCCGCACGATGTCAATAAAGAACGACTTCGAGAGGCTGTTTCGCGAACAACGGTGTGGGCCAAACGCTGCCGAGATGCCCAAACACGGGATGATCAGGCGTTATTTGGGATTGTTCAGGGTGGCTGTGAACAGGATCTGCGAGAAGAATCAGCTGCGGGGCTGCTTCCATTGGATTTCCCCGGCTATGCCATTGGTGGGTTGAGTGTTGGAGAAGATCCGCAGGATATGTACCGGACACTCGATTTCACGACGCCGTTACTTCCTGAGGAAAAACCTCGCTATTTAATGGGAGTTGGCAAGCCAATCGACTTAATTGAGGGAATTTTACGAGGTGTGGACCTGTTTGATTGCGTGATGCCGACTCGCAATGGACGAAATGCGATGGCGTTTACTTCTCAAGGGCCGGTCAAAATCCGAAACGCCAAGTTCAAGCGAGACACTACTCCGTTAGATCCGCAAGGCCCATCCGAGGTGGGANGCACCTATTCTCGTGGTTATTTGCGGCATTTGTTTGTTTCCGGGGAGATGCTGGGACCAATTTTGCTCTCTTGGCACAATATTGCGTTCTACCAAAACCTGGTCCGTGAACTGCGAGAAGCAATTATAGCTGACGAGTCTGCCCAGTTTCGTGTCGATCAGCTTGCCCGTTGGAGCAAGGGACTCTAAGATACCTGCTTATTAAAACTGACTCGGTCCGTATTAACGGATCTTACAATACCTGACAGATTGAAGTGTTCTTATGGGAAACTGGTCCCTGAATTTGAATTCATTGCTTATATTTGCTGATGAAGCCGCCAAGGGTAAAGAGCCAATTGGAATCTTCGACATGTTTGGTCCACCATTAATGATGATGGTCATGCTTTACTACTTTTTTGTAGTCATGCCACAAAAGAAAGATCGCAAAGGGCGGGACAGTTTTCTGGATCATCTTAAAAAGAACGATCAGATCGTGACCATTGGCGGGATTTATGGCACAATTAGCGGATTTTCAGCTGATGGAACGCAAGTCACGATTCGTGTTGATGAGAATTCGCGGATTCGTGTGCGGAAATCAAGCATTGAATCTGTGGTAAAAACAGAGGGTACAGAAAAAAAGAGTGACGAAACCCCTAGTAAATAGTGGGCTTACGTGATACACACTTTACTTGCAACGATACTTGAAACTGAGGCAACTCTCAGTTTCTTATTATAACTCCGTAACGAAAGACGTTCTGGGATGCCCGTTTGGATTATTATTATTAGTTGGTTAGTCGGAATTTTTATTCTTCCCTTCGTGTTGGGTGGAGTAATTGCAAAATCTTTGCAAATGAAAGAAAGTTCCCGCCGCTTTAGCACCGTTCTTTTGGTCCTGTTTCTTGGTATGGCTCCGTTTGTGAACCAGATAATAGACGGCAAAAGTTTCACAGATGCCTTTCGGTTCGGAATTGACTTAGCCGGTGGTACAAACCTGGTTTATCAGGTCGATGAACAAAAAGCTAAGGATTCTGATAAAGACGTCAGCGACTCTGCTTTTCTTAACAAGTCGATGGACGAGTTAGTCAAAGCGATCAAACGACGTGTTAATCCTTCGGGTACCGAAGAAGTGACCGTGCGAAAAGTGGGTCAGGACCGGGTTGAAATTATCATCCCTGGTGCAGACCCCATTGATGTCGAAGCGATGAAAGCTCAAATCACTCGACTGGGAAGTTTGCAATTCGCAATTTTGGCAGCTCGTCACGATACACAAAACGATCATGCACGACTGATTGCACAAGCAGAACAACTCGGCGATAAAGATGTTTACGATGGCGACATCAAACGAACGGCCTGGATTCATGTTGCCAGAATTACCGATGGCGAAAACGCAGGGGAACTGAAAGACATTACCCCAGGCTCCAGCGATGTCTATCGGGAACAAGAAGTTGATGGCATTAAAACCTTGGAGTTTTTGGTCATTCTGGACCCACCCGAGGAACAAGTTGATGGTCGATATCTAATTAATTCTCGTCAAACACAAGATGAACATGGTCGTGTTGCAGTTGGCTTTACCTTTAATAGGCGTGGTGGTTACCTTTTCGGGAATTTGACCTCTAAGTACATCCCTAAGCCAGATGGAAATAAATATCGACTGGCTGCCATTCTGGATGGCGAACTTCACAGCGCAGCCAATATCGAAAGCATGATCCGTGATAGTGGTCAGATCTCCGGCAGCTTCACGATGGCTGAAGTCCAGGAATTGGTCGGTATTTTGAATGCAGGTGCGTTGGAACTTCCGCTGAAAGAAGAACCGATCAGCGAATACACGATCAGCCCAACTCTTGGGGCCGATGTGCAAGAAAAAGGTAAAACGGCGATTATCGTGGCTGCGATTATCGTTCTCATCTTTATGGTTGCCTATTACTGGGTGGCCGGAATTGTTGCGGACATTTGCTTGCTCGTGAACGTCATTTTGGTTCTGGGTATAATGGCGTTGATTGATGCCACGTTCACACTTCCCGGCTTGGCAGGTTTGGTGCTGACAATCGGAATGGCGGTTGATGCCAACGTACTGATTTTTGAACGTATTCGCGAAGAATTAAAAAGAGGATCTTCGCTGCGGATGTCGATTCATAACGGTTTCGCACGGGCCTTTACTACGATTGTCGATGCGAACCTGACAACATTAATCTCAGCCGTCATCTTGTATGCTCGTGGTACCGAGCAAGTCAAAGGTTTTGCCGCGATGCTGTTTATCGGCATCGTCGTGAGTATGTTTACTGCTCTTTATGTGGGACGTTTAATCTTCGACATTTTGGAACGCCGGGGCATGCTTTCTGAGAAAACATTGCTCGGAAAATGCCTGGTTGGAAAAACAACATGGGACTTTGTTGGCAAGCAGACAATTGCCTCTATCCTTTCACTGACTCTTATCGTGTGCGGAATCGGTGCCTTGATTTCTCGCGGAAACGATAACCTGGATATCGATTTCACCGGGGGGTCGATGCTGACTTTCCAATTTGACGAAAACCCTACGATCGATGAAGCTCGTAGTGCTTTAAAAATTGAATTTGGCGATAACATGACAGTCGAGAGACTGGTCGTTCCTAACCCGGACGATGATGCCGAGGAAGAGATTTTCTTCCGCCTGCGAACTAAAGATCAAGACACCGATGGAGTTCGCGATCAGGTCAACAAGGCTTTTGCTGATTCTGAATATCAATTAAGCAAGACAACTCTCGAATATGGCGAACTGACAACCATTGCTGCCAAAACAGAAGAGAAAAAACCGGAAGCTGAAGGGACGGAAGTTATACCTGAAGCTGAAACGGTTGACCCGTATGTCGGAGGCACAGAAGTTAACCTGGTCTTCTCTAATGAAGTTGCCATTGATGCCGCTTCGGATCATGTGCTGACCTCTTACTCCAAAATAACCGGGAAAGATAAAAACGAATTTTCCAATTCGGATGCCCTGATCAGTCTGACTGGCTTAAAAGGCTCTGGAATTGATGAAGAAAACTCATCCATCAAACGCTTTACTGAAATTAAACTACAAGTTCGATCAGAAGTTGATAGCGAAGATGTCAAGAAGACTCTCGAAGACATGCAGCAACTGATGGCTAGTTTGCCTGTGCTCAGCGAAGTAAACACTTTTGATTCTTCAGTTGCTGGGGAAGCTAAAATCAATGCGATACTGGCGATGCTGCTCGCGTTGGTTGCGATTGTGGCTTACATCTGGGTTCGTTTCCAGCAAATTGCCTTCGGTCTGGCTGCGGTTGTAGCTTTGGTGCACGATGTTTTGGTGGTCTTGGGAATGGTTGCGATTGCATCAATGCTTAGCCACACGCCTCTTGGTCCGATATTTATGCTGACCGAATTCAAAATTAACCTATCGATGATTGCTGCATTTCTGACAATTATCGGTTACTCCCTGAACGATACGATTGTTGTATTCGACCGTATTCGTGAAGTACGAGGCAAGAATCCTGACATCAATGCAGACATGGTGAATACCAGTTTGAACCAGACACTTTCGCGAACCTTGTTGACTTCTGTAACCACATTGCTGGTTGTGACCATTCTGTACTTCATTGGTGGTGAAGGCTTGCATGGCTTTGCCTTCTGCCTGGTCATTGGTGTGATGGTCGGAACATACAGTTCGATCTTTGTTGCCAGCCCTGTTCTTTTGAAGTTGGCCGAACGGAAAGTTTAATTGAAGTGTAGAGCTTCCTGAGGGCTATTTGGTTTTAAAAAGTAGTTAAAAAGCCCCCCCTCTAACTCCCCCTTGGTAAGGGGGAGAACCAATTGATTGACGTTTCCTAAAGTCACATCTGTTTTCATGGAGGAAAATAATGTCATCTGCTTCTAGTGATTGGCGAACGCTGTTCGAGAGTTGGCCCGAAGTGATTCCGCGACATGGTTTGGTTGTGACCATGCAGGGAGAGACCATTCCGTTTGTCGGGTATCTGGTTTCGGGCGGCATCGTGCTACTCGATAGAGACAAACCGGACAGCTATGGTGCCCGCAAAGTGATGCTGGCTTACGAAGCAATCGCGTCCGTGAAAATTACCACCCCAATGGAGTTGGCTCGCTTCCAGGTGATGGGCTTTCAAGCTCCGATGTAACACACGATTCAGCGTACGTTTTCCATCCGCAGAGAAAAACAGAGGGATCGTTCCCCGTAGGATGGTGTGCTTGCACCCATCTTCGTGTGCCACAGAGAAAACCGTAGGCTGGGTTAGTTTTTACGTAACCCAGCAATGCGGTTTCCATGCGGAATACTTCTTGGTCAATTCCTCGGGTTGCTGCGCAACACAGACGACCCTGAACGGGATCGTCTGTGCTACCCGGTGTTTCCTTTTCGGGCCATCACTGGTCCGACTCGCCACCGGGATCAATCATTTATACAACAGGCTTAGGGCATGCTTCTCATTTCTGAGGAGAGGCCGCCGGCTGCGGGGATGTAGCCATCGGTGACATAGTCCATGACCATGCGGTCTGCGTTGAATCGCCAGCCGAGTGTTTGCACCGAGCGTTTCATTCTCGCGATCCATTGCATGGGAAGATCATCGTTGTCTCGTTCATAGAATAGCGAAATGATTTCATTTTCCAGCACATCCATCAGGCTGATTGCGTCACGTTCGTCCTGGATGTCT
>JAESQE010000184.1 GCA_016765335.1 Planctomycetaceae bacterium | reverse complement strand
AGAGGATGCGAATTTTCAATCGGTAATTCGCATCCCACCCGGCATAAGCATCGATGCAGTACAGGCGTTCGCGAGTATTGAGGTAATCAACAGCCCGTTCGCGATTAATCGCAAACGTCATCTGATCCAGCGGAAAATTAACAGGACCCCACCAGATATCATTTTCAGAATCCGGATGTTTCACGACACGTTTATCATTAGGAGACCGCCCCGTTTTTTCACCAGAGTACGCAATCAGACAACCGGTATCAGAAAGCGTGGTTCCTTTGTCATGCAGAATCGCTTCTTCATAAAGAGTTGAAGGCGAAGGATTTCTTAAGATTTCATCGACATGTATACCGTGCTGCTTCAAATCAAATCCAGACATGACACACACTCTTTCATCATTCCATTGCTTTGGTTACTGATAGACTCTTTATATCCTGGTTGCCTGGTATTCATTTTCGCTCATAAAAAAAATAATACAAGTCTTGACGCCGATTCATTTTGACAGGCCGGGAGATCTCCTGACAAAACAGAATTCGGGGTAGGGCAGTTATTTATCCCATCAATGGCTCGCGACCTGCTGCCCGTCGAGCATCTGCAATTTGACCGCCATGGAATGAGAAATGAATCGAGACCAGCGCCAGGCAATCGCCGACCGTACCAAAGAAGTCTTTCATCTCCTCTGGAGCATGGCTCGGCTTGTCCAGATCCTCTTCGGTCAGCGTTTCGAGCAACGCGATTGTTGTTGCCCGAACTTCTTCCATTTTTTCAATGACTTCTTCGTAAGCTGGATACTGGCTGGCGTCGCCAGAGGCTTTGCTACCTTTCCCGAAAGTTTCCTTCCAGTGTGCCAGCGGATTTTCTTCTCCCTTAATTAAGGCAGAGACTAAATTCGCTTCGCTGTAAGCCATGTGCCCAACGCACCACATCGGATGGTTTCCGCCTTGAGATGTAGGCATCGTCAGAGGCGAATCTTGCATATCTTTCGCCAACCCCAAAACCCAAGCATTGCTTTTTTCGAGCGACATTTTGATAAAATCGATGGAAGTCATTTTTCTCTCCTGAAATCTAAAACCAAATTCAATTAATACTTGCGCGAAGATACTCTCGCGGCCTTGTATCGACAAGGACTAAGGAAGCATACAACTCGCAAATAAATACGCGAATGCGTAAAAAAATGTTGCCAGCCAACTGAAGCAGATGACCAGCAGTATTGACTCATGTCATAAAATGATGCGGTTATTGTATCGTCTCTTCAGGAAATGCCAGGCAGGGGTGTCCGTGCGACCACCTCCTGTCAGGGCGAATTGGTGTCTGATTTCGCCGATTAAGAGGGGGCACGAATGAAAAATAATGAAAATGCTGAAAAAAGAGGAACCAACACTTGTCATTCATTTTACGTACCGTGAGTATCAAAGACTATTCTATTCGTATTATTCAATGTCGTTGCGCGCAGCCACCAAGATAGATTGGTCAAGCGTTAATTATCGACCACCGTTACTGTTTCCTTACTTATTTTCAAAGCAGGCATCGCCGTGATTCATCTTCCTCAAGCGATTTTCGTCTTGGCTCAAAAACCCTCTTTAGAAGGGTTGGGCATCGATCAGTTTGCAGCGTGGCAATTTCATCTGACAACGGGATTAACATTGTTCGCGTTAATTACGTTGTTTGCGTTGAACTGGTTCACCAAAACGGGTGTGATTGCCCGGGCAACATGTAAGGAATCAATTCGTCAGCCGATGTTCTTTTCGCTGCTTGTGGTTTCGATTTTAGTCCTGATGCTCAATACATGGATCCCCTTTTTCTCAATGGGGGACGACACAAAAATGTTCTTGGATTGCGGCTTAGCGACAGTTCTCATCTGTAGTATTTTGCTGGCAATCTGGACATCCAGTATGAGTATTGCTGATGAAATTGAAGGTAAAACTGCAATGACATTACTGAGCAAGCCCATTACTCGCAGACAGTTTATTGTTGGCAAGTATCTCGGTTTGTTGCAGGGCGTTGTGCTGTTTATGATTCCTGTCATTTTCGCTTTTTGCTTCCTGGCCTATTACAAAGTTGGCTACGACCTCAAGGAATCAAGCAAGCCCGTCTTAGATTATTATACCTGGGTTAATTTTACGATGGGTGGTTCCGACCTCCAGTACTTGTGGTTTGATCCCACTCGTTTTGCCGTTGTGCAACAAATATTGCCGGGGTTGCTTCTGATCTTCCTGGAAGTTGCGGTACTGGCTTCGATTAGTGTTGTTGTTTCGACTCGTTTGCCGATGGTTGTCAACTTCTCTGTGATGTTTGCAGTGTTCGTTATCGGACACCTGACACCAGTTCTTGTTCAATCCAGTGTTCAAAACGAGGAACTCGAATTCGTATCTTTCGTGGCTCGTTTGTTCGCAACAGTATTGCCCCAGTTGGACGCGTTTAACATGTCCGCCTACATCGTCACCGGTTCGACAGTTCCACCGCTCTATCTGGCCTACACCGCAATCTACGGCATCGCGTACTGCGTTGCAGCGATATTGCTGGCCTTCATCCTGTTCGAAGACCGTGATTTAGCTTAAGGGAACCTCTGAAAATGGTTCTAGCCCCAGAGGATGGATACTTCTGGGGCAAACAAGAACCATGATTTCGCTCACCTCCTTAAAAAGTTCGCCACTTTAAAACTAGCGATTCGGGCTGGTATTTCTATTAATTTATCTGAGCCGGTGGACTGGGTAGTTCTGTCGGCAATTGATTATCCTTGCTCACAGAATTGACGACCGACAGGTTCACCCAGCGTTTTGGTTATAGAGAATCAAAACGCACACGATGATGGGTGCAAGCACCGCATCCTACTTTTGGAATCATACTCTGATTGTTCGTTGAGAGCTGAGGAACTGCTTCTTGTTGCTGCACACCCCGGTTTTTTAACCGCGTTTCCGTGGCTGATTTTCTTCGTGTCTTCGAGCCTTCGTGGTTCAATAACTAATGCGAGAAAAGACTCGGATTGAAGATGTTGCTTACACGTCCAGGCTAGAAACAATTGCCGGAACTAAGCCGAAGAGTATTTCAATCTCAATAACACTCCAAGCTGTGATTTGTATCACAGGCATCTGATGGTGCGATGTTCCGGCCTACTTCACTTTTTTATTTTATCCGTGAGTATCTGTGTTCATCCGTGGCTGATATTTTGAAGGCCGATCAACTCTTTTTTCTCGGTGTACTCTGTGACCTCTGTGGCTAATTTTCTTCGTGTTTTTTCTTAACCGCGTTTCAACTTCAGTAGTTGAAAATGGCCGATGGCTGGGAAGAGTTTTTGGGTGAGGGTTTTGTCGTAGATTTCGAATTCGAAATTGTGTGCCTGGGCGGTGCGTAGGAAGTTGGGCAGTAAGCTGCGGCCTGGATCTGCGATCCAGGTTTCTCCATCGCTTGTTGTGACTTGATCCAGAACATTAAGTAACGGTTCGTGAAATCGTTCTTCGTACAAAACATCGGAGGCAATCACGATCGGGAACGGTTCGATGCGGGGGGGATTGAGCCAGTCGTACAAGCAAAGCTGGTAGTTTTTGAATCCGTTTTGTTTTGCATTGTAGCCCGCGAGCTTTAAGGCTTCTGGTTGATTGTCGCTGAACGTGACATTCATCCCCGCTGCCAGTGCAGCGATGCCGATCAGTCCGCTGCCACAGCCCAGCTCTAAAACTGAAGTTCCCGGAGTCTGTAAAAAGTGTGGAACCAGACGAGCCATCTCACGGGCCGCAGGCCACAGGTGGCCCCAGTACGGATCGAACGGTGCTTTGGTTTTGCAATTTGATTGTTCTGGAGTCTCTTCCAGCAGTTCCAACAATTCGTCGGGATCAGCAGGAATCGTGAGTTGGATCTCCTGCCCATTCCAGCAGAACTGCTCCTGCTTCCAGTTGCTGATTACATCGGGAAGTGCTGATGTTTCGGGTTCTTTTTGTGATTCCTCGTGGCTCATCGGCGTATAATGCCCTTGAATGGTCGAATTCTGCAAGCCAGTTGAGATTCTGGGTTTATTCTGGTGCATTAATATGTGAGAATTCGGGTCAGTAATAAGGTAAAGCCAACGCAGGTGTCTTAACCGGTATCCTTGCGTTGCGAGCTGCCCGGAACCTTCCAGCTGAAGGGGTCCATGCTTTCGAAATCGTACTGGATTGGGTAGTCTTTCCAGTAAACAAGTCGAAAAACAACATTGATTTCACAGAGGATCAACTCCTTTCGTGAACAAAGTATACATATCTGTCCACTGTTTTGAGTATTTGGAGTTTAATTATGTCGTCCGGCAATCCTTTTAATGTCGAAAAATCGTTTACAACCTCAGCCGGCGAGTTTCGCTATTTCAGCTTGCCCGATTTGGCTAAACAAGGCCTTGGTGACATTTCGACGTTGCCCTATTCGATTCGTGTGTTGCTGGAATCGTGTGTGCGAAACTACGACGACTTTATTGTTTCCAAAGAGGACGTCGAAAATCTGGCTGCCTGGGATGCGACGAATGTCAAAAATGTAGAAATTCCGTTCAATCCGGGACGAGTTGTTTTGCAGGACTTTACCGGTGTGCCTGCGATTGTTGACTTGGCAGCACTGCGTTCAGCCATGGTTCGCATGGGGGGCGATCCGAATAAAATCAATCCGCTGGTTCCTTGCGATTTGGTGGTTGACCACTCGGTTCAAGTAGATGAGTTCGCCACCAGATTTGCATTGGAACGGAATCTGGAAATTGAATTCGAACGAAACCTGGAACGGTATCAGTTCCTGCGTTGGGGTCAACAGGCGTTGAATAATTTCCGCGTTGTGCCACCCGCGACCGGAATTGTGCATCAGGTGAATCTGGAATATCTTGCCAAAGGTATTTTGCAAAAAGATGGGGTTGTCTTTCCCGATTCTTTAGTCGGTACCGATTCTCACACCACCATGATTAATGGCTTGGGAGTTTTGGGTTGGGGCGTGGGTGGTATTGAAGCTGAAGCTGTGATGTTGGGTCAGCCAATTTACATGTTGATGCCCGAAGTGGTCGGCTTCAAACTGACTGGCGAAATTCCTGAAGGCATTACAGCGACCGATTTGGTGTTGACTGTTACCGAAATGCTTCGCGCNCACGGCGTGGTCGGCAAGTTTGTCGAATACTTCGGACCAGGGCTTGAGCACATGTCTTTGCCAGACCGAGCAACGCTGGCGAACATGGCTCCTGAATACGGTGCAACATGCGGCTTCTTCCCGGTTGATAACGAAACGCTGCGATATCTTGAACGCACAGGACGCACGGCTGAAGAAGTCGAGCTGGTTGAGAAATATAACAAAGCTCAGGGATTGTTCCGCGAGAACAATTCACCAGAACCACGATTCACTTCGGTTGTTGAATTGGACATGAGTACGATCCAGACATCAATGGCAGGACCAAAACGTCCGCAAGATCGTATCTTGCTGAAAGATATGCAATCGACCTGGAAAACCGCATTGAAAGAAACATTCAATCGAACCGAAGCCAGCCCGCAAGTTGAAGTGAAACTGAACGGCAAGAATCCGACCATTACCGATGGGGCAGTGGCGATTGCTGCGATCACCAGTTGTACGAACACAAGTAATCCTTCCGTGTTGATGGCAGCTGGGTTGTTGGCTCAAAAAGCGGTCGAAAAAGGTTTGACTAGTAAGCCTTGGGTCAAAACTTCTTTGGCTCCTGGAAGTCGTGTTGTGACCGACTACCTGGAACGATCCGGGTTGATGCCTTCGCTGAACAAACTTGGTTTCAATGTCGTAGGTTACGGCTGCACAACCTGTATCGGGAACAGCGGACCGCTTCCGCCAGCTGTTTCAGCTGCTGTCATTGAAGGCGACTTGGTTGTCTGTTCTGTTCTTTCCGGGAACCGAAACTTCGAAGGACGAATTTCTCAGCAGATCAAAGCGAACTACCTGGCAAGTCCTCCGTTAGTTGTCGCTTACGCGATTGCTGGAACAACCGATTTCGATCTGGAAAACGATTCTCTCGGCAAAGATGGCGATGGGAACGATGTTTATCTGAAAGACATTTGGCCCAATAGCAAAGAAATTGCGGATGCAATTGCAGGCAGCATGTCGCCTGAAACCTTCATTGAAGAATACAGCAAAGCGACCGAGGGACCAGAACAGTGGCAAAAGATTACTGGTGCAGAAGGCGAAATCTTTGCCTGGGACGAAAACAGCACCTACGTTCAAGAACCGCCGTTCTTTGTGGATATGCCTGCTGAACCGACTCCAATTTCTTCCATCGAAAGTGCTCGCTGCCTGGTGCTGCTGGGCGATTCGGTCACGACCGATCACATCAGTCCTGCTGGTGCGATTAAGGCCGATTCTCCTGCGGGAAAATATCTACAGGAAAACGGCGTCGCAGTATCCGACTTCAATAGTTACGGTTCTCGCCGTGGTAATGATCGTGTGATGACTCGCGGAACGTTTGCCAACATTCGTCTTCGCAACCTGCTGGCTCCCGGCACCGAAGGCAGTGTCACGATTCATCATCCGTCTGGCGAGCAAACTTCGATTTACGATGCTGCCCAGAAATACAAAGAAACGGAAACGCCGCTGGTNGTGCTGGCCGGTTCTGAATACGGGACAGGTTCTTCACGAGACTGGGCCGCCAAGGGAACGTANCTGTTGGGTNTGCGAGCAGTGATCACCAAATCTTATGAGCGAATTCATCGCTCCAACTTGGTTGGCATGGGAGTGCTTCCGCTGCAATTCCGAGAAGGGGAAGATCATCAATCCCTCGATTTGGACGGCACCGAAACGTTCCACATCGAGCTGGACGATAACCTCAAGCCACAACAAGCCGTCGAAGTGACCGCCACCAAAGCCAACGGCGACGAAGTCCACTTCGTCACCACATGCAGAATCGATACCCCCGTAGAAGTAGGATACTACCGCAACGGCGGCATCCTGCACAAAGTACTACGAGAATTGGCTAAGTCGTAACCGTCGTGGCGAGCCGGGGGTGTTAACCCCCTGGTAATTAACATTGATAATGGAAGCAAACCATGTCCTAGCTATTAAAGCGAATCAAACTCAAGGAACTACTCTCCTTTGACGAGCAGGGAATTGATCTGGAATTGCGCCCGCTCAACGTTTTGATTGGCCCCAATGGTTCCGGAAAATCGAATTTGATTGAAGCACTTTCGTTACTTCAATCTGCACCGGGTGACATGGCAGATACTATTCGTGCGGGCGGCGGGATTAACGATTGGCTTTGGAAGGGGAAACAGCGAGCGATAGCATCCATTGAGGTGATTATTAAAAATCCTGTGATGGGTTCTCAGGAAAACGCTCGTCACAGAATTTGCTTTACTGAATCAAATCGGCGATTTGAGATTGTCGATGAGCGGATTGAAGAGGAATTTCCACGTAACCCAGATCACGACTCCCAATCTTATTCATTTTATCGAATTATTGGTAACCGGTATTTTCTTAGAGCGAGGGGAAGTGAGCAGGAGTTAGAACTTAAAAGTATCGATCAGGAAAAGTCTATTTTGGCGCAACGAAAAGATCCAGATAACTATCTGGAAATTTCTAATCTTGCGAGTGCATATAGCCTAATGCGATTCTACCGCGAATGGTCATTTGGAAGAAATACACCACCTCGTCAGCCACAAAAGACTGACCAGCGGAATGATTTTCTTAATGAAGACTGCACGAATTTGGGGCTAGTGCTCAACCGAATTCGTCGAGACATTCCTTCCAAAGAAAAAGTATTGGAGTGCCTCAAGGAGCTTTATCCTTCTATACAAGACTTTGATATTATTATCGAAGGGGGAACTGCTCAGGTATTTCTGCACGAAGGGAACTTTAATATACCCGCCACGAGGCTCTCTGATGGGACGCTGCGGTATTTGTGCCTGCTGGCGATTTTGTGTCACCCCGACCCACCACCACTAATCTGTATCGAAGAGCCGGAACTGGGATTGCATCGAGATGTTATTGTAACGATCAGCAAGTTGTTGAAAGAGGCATCTGAGCGGACACAATTGGTTGTAACAACCCACTCGGATGTACTAATTGATTGCCTGTCTGATAGTCCGGAAGATGTGATTGTTTGCGAAAAACCGGGTGATGCAACACAAATGCGGCGACTTGATCAAGAAGAATTAAAGGACTGGCTGAAAGATTACTCTCTTGGTGAACTTTGGACCAAGGGAAAAATTGGAGGGAACCGCTGGTGAAAATATTGAGAAGAAATAATACGCATTCGCGTATTTGTTCGCGCGTCGCATCTTTCCGAAGTCCTTGTCAGAACAAGGCCACGAGTGATCGCTTCACGCAAGTATTAATTGTGTTAGGTATAAAATCAAACCTATAAAAAACGAAAGCCCTTTTCGGTGGTTACCGAAAAGGGCTTATCGTTCAGGGTCGGGAATCGTGTCACAGCGGACAGTTATCCCTGGCGGTCTGTTGAAAACTTCTTTTCAACTGCCGATGATATGATTACCGAGCAGTGCGATAATATGATTACCGAGTAGTACTCAGTCACCTTTCCAGAAGAAATCGCTTGGTC
This sequence comes from Planctomycetaceae bacterium, assembly GCA_016765335.1. Taxonomy (GTDB): domain Bacteria; phylum Planctomycetota; class Planctomycetia; order Planctomycetales; family Planctomycetaceae; genus Rubinisphaera. Next base: position 2,350 of record JAESQE010000184.1, on the reverse strand, counting down.
CTTTGTGTGTGTAGTAAGGATAAGTGATTGCTCCCCCGAGTTGGCTTTGCTGTGGGTAAGACAGATTGTTCGGAGTTTTGTAGCTGTAGGTGTGGTAGTCGTAGGCTCCACGATGACGTCGACCGCCATGATCCCAAACTTGTTCCTGGTGATTGGGTGGAGCGTTTTCTGCACCGGGGTGGCAATTTGCACCGGGAGGACATGGCTGAGCATCAAAATTTCCCCGACGCCAATGTGGACTGACAGCTCCGTTGGCATAAGCTGGACTTGGGTAGCCTGCTCTGGGAGTGTGATATCCGTTATGAGAAACTTGATTAGTGTTCAGGTTGCTTTGAACTAAACCGCGAAGTTCGCCTTTAGTGCGAGCATCTCCGGTCCAGGTTCCGCCACCGGCTTGAACGATCTGCCCTTGAGCAGAGGCTTTTTCTGCCTGAGCAACTTGTTCTTCGTGCACCAGAAGTTTAGCTGCTTCCGGGCTTTGGCTTCGCACAACAGCATTATTCATTGTGCTACAACCTGTCGTGAATCCTATCAGCATCCCTGCTGTGATCATTGACGTCCATGTACTTCGCAACATTCAAAAATCCCCCTCGATATTTCCCGTTATTATCGAGTTCCTCAATGAACTCGATGAATTTATTTCTGTATGGTGCTTTCAGCAACCATTTCCAACGGACTTTCAATTTTGTCATAACTGCAATGAAAATTATTTAAAAGAGATGTTCAAACTCTCTTGTTACGTAATTATTTCGCAGACCTGTCTCGTATATCGGCTAGAATGTCCGTTTTATCGTGAAGAATCCTTGTAATTGTTGTGATCTCCCCTTTTTGTGTAACAGGACGCCATTGCAGAATTTCCCTATTCCCTATAACTTCACACAATCGTGACATTGAGTGAGGTCGCGAAATTGAAGTGAATTCTAACTAATTAGTTCAAATTCAAGGTAGAAACTGCCAGCTGGTTGCCACAAGTTGTCATCAGCCTGTTGATTTCTCGATCTTGAAGAAATATTTCTGGACTGAAACAGTCTGGTCTTTAAATTTAATGTTCAAAGGAGTGTGTTGTGTTTATAGCCGCCACAACTGGCTGTTTTTCCGGACTGAATTATCAGCAAGCGAGCGAGCGGATTGCTGGTTTGGAATATTCCCGGATTGAATTGACACTGGGAGACGATTCCGGCGATTTATCACCGGCCAATATCGCAGCTGACCCCGAAGCATCTGTGACTCGCGTTCGAGAAGCAAGCCGACTTTCCGTCTGTGCTCTGAATGTCGTCTCTGATATCGATATCTCTTTGTACCCTGGCCTGTTTAAATTTGCCAAGCTTCTGAAGGTAACGCAGGTGACGATGCCCTCGTTGGAGTTGGGAGCACCTTTTAATGACGAAACCGATCGACTAAAAGATCTGGTGACGTTGGCGGTACAAGAAGGAATTCGTCTGTCGCTGAAAACGCAGATTGGTCGTTTGACTGAAGATCCACATACAGCTGTCGAATTATGCCGGGCGGTTAAGGGGTTGGGGCTGACGTTAGACCCCAGCCATTATTCTTGTGGTCCGTATCGTACCGAGAATTACGATATGGTTTATGAGTATACCTCGCATGTCCATTTACGAGATTCGACGCCCGACAAACTTCAAATTCCGGTCGGCCTGGGTGAGATCGATTACAATCGCATCATCACGCAGTTGAATGTCTTCGACTACAATCGAGCCTTCTCGGTCGATCTCATCCCATCGCTGACTCCGGAAGGGACTTGCGATTTAGAAATGCGCCGACTCAGAATGCTTCTTGAATCGTTATTGTAATACGCGAATGCGTACTATCCATTCGGGACATTGCCTGGGCTTGGTCTCTTCGATGAAGTATCGTATTTGTCCAGAAGTTTTCCTTGGCGAAAATCGGTCTTGCGGTTTTGATGCAGCCTCGCACAGACTTCAGTGTTCTGCTGCATCAATAAAGCAATTGAAAATTGCTGCTTGCTTTGTTTGAATCCTTGTTCCTGCCTGTTACTCTGAACTTGTCTGAGCGATTGAATGCTCAGAGTGATTGCCTCTGCACGTCTGTTTTCTGGTTGATGGAATGATTGACTGGCCTTTTTTTCTCGATCCAATACAACGCCAAGCGTTCTGGACGATTCTCGTAGGAATCTCCTGTAATTCTTGTTGCGCGCTACTGGGCTGCTTTTTGGTATTGCGACGAATGAGCATGCTGGGCGATGCAATCAGCCATTACTGCAGGTTTGACTTTCCACGATGACAGGTCTCCACCTTACTTAAAGCGCATTCAACAACAGGGCTTCACGAAAACTCTGTAAAGCAAGACAACTTGGAGTGAACGCGGTTTTTTC
>JAESQE010000183.1 GCA_016765335.1 Planctomycetaceae bacterium | reverse complement strand
GAAATTCCCATTCCTTGCTTAACTTCAGGAGTATCTTTTACTCCAGAATACTTCCTGCAACCAGGCTTACTAGTTCGGATGATTTTTTGAATCACTTTTTCGCCATTTGGACCATACTTCAACTTAACTCGAAGTACGTTCTGTGGCGATTCTTCAACTTCTTCGTAATTCCAGATGTAACCTTCACGTTTGAGGACATCTGCAATTGATTTTTTCAGTTTTGAACACGGCATATCCACAACACTACGCTCAATAGCAACTGCATTGCGAATTCGTGTTAACATATCAGCAACCGGGTCGGTCATCATGGCTGTAAAGCCCCAATCTATCTACCTGAAATGAACTGTAAGCTCAATAAATGGCTCGTTGTCTAAACAAACTGTAGCCAATAAATTGCACTATAATCTTTATAAATCAAATTACTACCGAGTACCTGGCTTACTGAATGGAAATCCAAATTTCTCCATCAAAAGCTTTGCATCGTCATTACTGTCCGATGTCGTAACCAATGTAATATTTAATCCCTGGATATACTTAGCATTATCTGCATCAACTTCCGGGAAAACCATCTGCTCAGAAAGTCCCAGTGTGTAATTGCCATGACCATCAAAAGCTTTTGGACTAAATCCGCGAAAATCGCGAACTCGAGGCAAAGCCAAAGTGATCAATCGGTCTAAGAATTCATACATACGCTTACCGCGTAAAGTAACTCTGCAACCAATTTCCATACCCTCGCGAAGCTTAAAACCTGCAACAGATTTCTTAGCACGGGTTATTTCAGGCTTTTGACCAGTGATAACCGCCATATGCTTAACAGCTTCTTCGAGTCTCTTACGATCCTGGACTGCTTTTCCAAGACCCATATTCAATACAATTTTCACCATTTTAGGAACAGCATGAGCATTACTACGCCCAAGATCTGCTTTCAATTCAGTGACAATTTCGTTGCGATATTTTTCTAATAACCGGGCCATTACTGACCACCCCTCAGTATACAAATTGGATGAATGTAGATGCCGTAAGAGTACTTTTACTTCTTACTTAACTGCCTGACTTAGCATATTTCTTACGAGCAGGACTAATTTGACTGCAAACAGTATCACACTTTTTGCAAAAACGAACCTTAGCACCATCGTCGCTATATCGATAACCAAGCCGAGTTGGCTTCTGACATGCCTCGCAGTAATACATTACATTACTACTCTGAATTGGCATTTCCATCTGGAGTCGTCCGCCAGCTGGGCTTTTAGGGTGTCCACGCTTTACATGCTTGTAAACCTGGTTAATCCCCTGGATCAACATCTTTTGACCACCAGCCACTACTTGCGTAACTGTATGTGGGCTGCTTGAAGCATCATCACCAGCGATGACTACAACTTGATCACCTTTTTTTATTTTCATGGCTCTTCAACCGTAATCATCTAGATCTATCAAACAATCTAAGATGATTCTCTCTGTACTCGACAAACTTAAAATGTATCAACAAGTCAAATCGGAGAAATCTATTTTCTAAATCCTCACTGATTGACTGAAAGTAATTATTAAATCACTAAACAACTTCACTAGCAAGGCTTACGATCTTCATAAATTTGCGTTGACGTAATTCACGTGCAACAGCTCCGAAGATACGAGTTCCTCGCGGTGTTCCATCTTTTTCAATGAGAACAATTGCATTTTTATCAAAACGAACATAACTGCCATCATCTCGACGAATTGAGTATCGAGTTCGAACAATCACTGCACGGACCACTTGTCCTTTTTTCACAGGACTGCCAGGCATTGTCTTCTGAATACTGACAACAATAACATCACCAACTTGAGCAGTTCTTCTTCCGGTACCACCAAGTACCCGGATACATCGAGCCACTTTGGCGCCGGTATTATCAGCTACATCAACTACTGTTTGCATTTGGATCATAGAACCAGACCCTTACTCACTTCTGTATAATTAAACGTGACAACGACAACCAAATAATCAAAGTCTCTTATCAAACTTAAATCAATTGTGGTATGACGCCCTATTCATCATTTGTAATGGAGGCAGGAATAGATACTTTTTTAACAACTCGAATGAGCTGCCAACGCTTAAGCCGAGATAGAGGACGAGACTCAATAATCTCAACAGTATCTCCCTCTTTAGATTCATTATTCTCATCATGAACATGACAAACTGTTCGACCACTTACAATTTTGTGGTACCTGGGATGAGGATACAAACGCTTTACCTCGACGCGACGCGTCTTATTCATCTTGTCGCTGGCGACGACACCAATCAACTTTTTCTTCATAACTACGCTCGTCCGTCACAAAAAGTATTAACTCGAAACATTAACCCTAAGACAACTACACTATTAACAAGCACGCAAGCCAATCTACTCACTCGCAGCTGCAATCTCTTTTTCCCTAAGTAATGTCTTCACTCGGGCAATTTCTCTACGCAACTCTTTCATACGACTAGGAGCATCTAACTTTTCAGTAGCCGCCTTAAATCGTAGATCAAATAAATCTTTCTGTGCCTGCTTAAGTGAAAACTCAAGTTGCTCTTCGTTCATCTCACGTAGTTCTGAAGCTTTTGACATAATACAACCCACCTAATTTTCGACAAGTTCTTAAAATCTCTAATCGAACCAGTGATCTTATTTTTAATGCAAACAACAATAACTGTTTGCTATTACTTACTAACCAAGAAAGGGAGATAAAATCAAGTGATTCCAGCACCCCACTTTTGAACAGATACAATTTAATCTTTATTAAACATCCCACACCGGAAAACACGATCCATAAATCNGGATCCTGGCCGCCTAGTGAGTAACCGAACTCTCATCGGCAACTTGTGAGCCACTCTAGCGAAACATTGCCGAGCAGACTCATGAGATGAACCAGTGATTTCGAATAATACGGTACCGGGCCTAACCAAAGCGACCCATCGATCCGGTTCCCCCTTACCTTTACCCATTCTTGTCTCCAAGGGTCGGGCAGTTACAGGTTTATGTGGGAAAACCCGTATATATAATTTACCTTCTCCGCGAATATACTGCATTGCTGCNATACGGCACGCTTCAATTGTCTTACCAGTCACCGAACCTGGCTCTAATGCCTGTAAACCCCAGTCACCAAAAGCCAGTGTATTGCCACGAGTCGCATTACCTTTTATGCGACCTCTTTGACTTTTTCGATGCTTGACCCTTCTGGGCATCAGCGCCATTGTCAGTCTCCTCGTCCGAATAATTACCGAGATCAATCCAAACTTTTACGCCAATAATACCTTGGCCAGTTTTCGCAGTTGTAAATCCGTAATCAACGTGCCGTTGTAATGTTGAAAGAGGAATTGATCCTCTGATTGCCTTTTCTTTGCGAGACATTTCTGCCCCACCAAGACGGCCAGATATCTCAACTTTTACACCATATACCCCTGTATCCATCACCTGATNCATGGATCGCTTCAAAGCACGCCGAAAACTACCTCTTTTTTGTAATTGTTGTGCAATATCTTCTGCAACTAAAATCGCACTCTTGAACGCATTGCTCAGTTCGACAATTTTAATTTCCATACGCCGACCGGTCATTTCTTCCAGGTCAGCTTTAAGTCGATCAATTTCCTGCCCCTTTCGAACAATGATAACACCCGGTCGAGCAGAAAACAGATTGATATTTACATGATCGCGAGTACGCTCAATTTCAACTTTAGCGATTCCTGCGAATCCATATTTCTTTTTTACATGCTTGCGAATCTTATAATCTTCAACAAGCAACGGACCAAATTCACGTTTCGGTGCATACCACCGGCTGCGCCAATCCTCGACGATACCTACCCGAAAACCTGTTGGCCGTACTTTTTGTCCCATGACGATTCCGCCTGATACCTGTCACTAAAACTTTATGAAAATATGCTTAACATTTTTTATGTCACTGTAGGACATAAAAGCGTGTTAACAATCAATCCCAGAGAGTAATTACAAAATCACCTTAAGGAACTTCTGGAGCATCGAGTGAGATTCTGATATGTGCAAATTTCTTTTCAATCGTATCTGCACGACCACGACCGCGAGGTCGCATACGCTTAAACTTAGGCCCCAGATCAACCTGTGCATCAGAAATCACTAATGCTCTACCACTGCGAGCACCGCGGTCTTCCGCATTTGCTACTGCACTGAGCAGAACCTTTTCCAACATCTTCGCACCGCGGTTATGTATGAACTTTAACTGCTCCAAACCCTCTTGAGCAGTCATGCCACGAACCAAGGTCGCAAAAACGCGAACTTTTGTCGGCGAGATGCGAGCATATCGATGTGATGCTTGAATAATTGCCATAATGACACCTAATATCAATCCGTATTCTTTACTAACAACTCTACCTGGCCACAAACCAAATAGAAGTTAACCCACCAGGCAAGTACACCCAGACTATCGCTTTCCTCTGGCACCATGCCCACGGAATGTTCGTGTTGGAGAAAATTCACCCAGTTTATGACCGACCATTTCTTCAGTCACATACACATTAATGTGCGCACGACCATTATGTACAAGAAAGGTATGACCAATAAACTCGGGCGAAATAGTCGAACTTCGAGCCCATGTTTTAATGGGATCCTTGCGACCAGCTACATCGAGCTTTGCAATTTTACCCATCAGGTTGTGATCCACGTAAGGNCCTTTTTTAAGGGAACGCCCCATTCCTCAACCTCAACATAAATTAAATGTTAATGAAATTATTAATTACTTCAGCTGACCGTAACGTCTTGACTTACGCCGACGAATAATCGCCTTGCTAGAAGCCTTACGTCTCTTACGCGTACGGCCCCCTTTTGCCAAAACACCAGTCGGACTACAAGGATGCCGTCCACCAGAGTTACGACCTTCACCACCACCCATCGGATGAGCTACTGGATTCATCACCGTACCACGAACTTTAGGACGTCGCCCCATCCATCGCGTACGGCCTGCCTTGCCAAGGACAATTCTATTATGATCCGAATTACCCACCTGACCAATAGTAGCCCGGCAAGAACTTGGCAATCGTCGAACTTCACCCGAAGGTAAGGTTACCTGAGCCCAAGACCCTTCAGTCGCATTCATAACCGCAACGGTACCAGCCCCACGGACCAATTGACCACCACGACCTGGCTGCATTTCAATATTATGAACATTGGTCCCTTGAGGAATTTTTGAAAGTGGCAAACAGTTACCAACATTCGGTTCCGCATCAGGCCCATTACTCACAGTGTCTCCGGCCTTGAGTCCATCAGGAGCCAAGATATATGCCTTCTCACCATCTTCATACAGAATCAATGCAATTCGAGCTGAACGATTCGGATCGTATTCGATCGAAATCACTTCCGCAGGAATACCTTCTCTTTTTCGTTTAAAATCAACTATCCGATAAAGCTTGCGATGACCGCCGCCACGATGACGTACCGTAATCTTACCATGATGATTTCTCCCGGAGTGCTTTTTAAGTCGCACCATCAGAGACTTCTCAGGCTTCTTTTTCTTATCGGTAATTTCCGCAAAGTCACTAACGGATGCCCCTCGGCGTCCTGGACTCGTTGGTTTATAAAATCGTATACCCATCTCGACTTCCTCAGTCGTAACTTCACTTTTACTTCAATATCAAGCCGACACATTCAGCCCGAAAACAACTGACAGAAAAACCTGCCAGTAAATATATTAATCCTAGAAGAAAGAAATCCTGTCGTCTTCATGAAGCTCGACAATTGCCTTCTTCCAATTCTTTGTATGTACAAAACCTGTCTTTGTTCGACGAGGCTTTCCTTTGCGATTCTGTGTCCGAACCTTAGTCACCCGAACATCCCAAAGCTGCTCCACAGCTTTTCGAATATCATATTTATTCGACTGAGAATGAACTTTAAAAGAATACACATTATGCCTTTCAGCAAGATGAGCATTTTTCTCCGTTACCAATGGCTTCATAACCACCTGATATGGCTCAAGCGTCAAACCTGTTTCAGATTCCTGACTCATACTTCTATCCTTCAACACACACAATACACTATTTGTATCTCAAAAAGACTTAATATTAAGCCTTGTCTCGCAAAGAATCCAATGCCCCACGCGTCACAACCAGCATCCGCTGATGCAACAAGTCATATGCATTAAGACCAGCAGCAGGAGTGACCATAAACCCGGAAATATTCCGCGAAGACTTCAATATATTCACATCGTAGGACTCAATCGCCAACAATGTTTTCGCAGGATCCAAACCCAGAACCGACATAAACGCTGTCACTTCCTTCGTCTTAGGAACCGCAATCTCCAATGAGTCTACAATCTTAACCTGACCGTCCTGAAACTTACTCAACAATGCCATTCTGGTAGCCAACCGAATCGCTTTTTTAGGCAATCGATAGCTCCAGTCTTTTGTAGTTTTCGCAAATGTTCGACCACCACCAACACGAATCGGAGACCGCCGGCTACCCGCACGGGCATTACCAGTACCTTTTTGCCGATACATCTTCTTAGTCGAACCCTGAACCATACCGCGAGACTTAGTCGCAGATGTACCTACGCGACGATTCGCCTCGTACATAACAACCACGTCATGCAACAATTGCTTATTAACACTTGAAGCAATTTCAGCCGGATCAAACTCGTAAGATCCAACTTCAGCCCCCTGCTGACTATAAACCGGTAATGAAATCATATCTTTCACAATTCACCCTGCCACCGCAGGACACCTATCAGTAACTTCTCGTCAGTTATTTCCGCATGACCACTGCCAAGCGAACACAAACAACATTAGCCTTTTTTATTTGTAGGACGAACCACCACATAGCCACCCGTTGGCCCAGGAACCGCCCCTTTAACCAACATCAGATTCTCTTCAGGAATCAAACGAGCTATCCGCAAGTTCCGCACCGTAATCTGAGCTGCCCCAAAATGGCCAGCCATCTTTGTACCTTTAAGCACTCGACTCGGATCTGCACTTTGACCAATCGATCCCCCATGACGATGAACCTTTTTCACACCATGAGTTGCCCGCTGACCCGAAAAGTTATGCCTCTTCATAACTCCCGCAGTACCACGCCCTTTTGATGTTCCAATAACATCAACACGAGCACCAAGCTCAAACTGACTCTCCAGCGAAAGAACCGTACCCACTTCCAGGCCATGCTCTTCCCCATCTGTTCTAAATTCACGAATATACCGCTGCGGCTCACACCCAGCAGTTTCTCGCAACTCTACACCAGATTCGCGAAGCGACCTGCGTCTTTTGCTACTAATCACAGCAACATGACCACGCTCTGCACGCGACGCCAACCGACGAGGCTTATCCCCGAACCCAACCTGGACAGCCTCATAGCCATCACAATCCTGAGTACGAACCTGAAGAACCGGGCAAGGCCCAAGCTCCAACACAGTCACGGGGACGACAACGCCGCCTTCTTCGTAAATCTGCGTCATTCCAATTTTTCGACCAAGTAGCCCGACAGGCATTACTTCACCTCAAACTATACAAACTCTATCAACAAGAAACACAGGCACACGCCATAATCGCAAAATCCACTGACACCCACCTTGAAAGCAAGGCAAACCCACTCAACCGAGCGAGACAGCGAAAGCAAGGCTAACTCCACAGCCACAGTAAAGACCAAGTCTCCAGCAGCCAGAAAAGCGCATCCTTGATGTGTCCTTGAGCGAAGTACGCGGTGGCTTTTTTTAGTATGTCACGCTCCTCGGTGACACGGACCAGTTCCTGCTTCAGCCGCCTTATCTCCGAG
>JAESQE010000182.1 GCA_016765335.1 Planctomycetaceae bacterium | reverse complement strand
GAACCAATTTTCAGAGGTTCCCCATATTCAACACGATGACAAATACTCGAATGTGTATCATTCGTCGGTCACACATCCCAAGCTGGCGTTTTTGACATTCTTGATGTACTTGTAAAGTGTACCACGAGTGAACTTGTAAGGCGGAGCAGACCAAGCATCTCGTCGCTTTTGAATTTCTTCGTCGGTTAGATCAACGTCGATAATATTCTTTTCTGCATCGACTGTAATATGATCGCCATCTGCAAGTAACGCAATCATTCCGCCTTCTTGAGCTTCGGGGGTCACGTGACCAATAATGAATCCATGAGAACCGCCGGAAAACCGACCATCGGTCATTAACGCAACCTTGTCGCCCAGCCCTGCTCCCATGATGGCTGAAGTTGGGGTCAGCATCTCTGGCATGCCCGGACCACCTTTAGGGCCTTCGTAGCGAATGACGATGACTTCCCCACCTTTGATTTTTCCTTGTTCCAAACCAGCAAGCATGTCTTCTTCGCTGTCGTAGCAAAGTGCTGGACCGGAAAACACCAAGCCTTCTTTTCCTGTGATTTTTGCGACCGAACCTTCAGTGGCAACGTTTCCTCGCAAAATGCGAATATGTCCGGTTGCTTTGATTGGGTTTTCAATCGGTCGGATAATACTTTGGCCTTCTTTTAATCCCGGAAGGTCTGCAACATTTTCTGCCAAAGTTTTTCCGGTGACCGTTAAACAGTCGCCATTCATGTAACCATTTTTCAGCAGGTACTTGATGACAGCTGGTGTGCCACCAATGGAGTGCAAATCTTCTTGTACGAACTTGCCAGACGGTTTCAAGTCTGCCAGGAATGGAACACGTTCACTGACAGTTTGGAAGTCATCAATAGTTAATGGGACATCGACTGATCTTGCCATCGCAATTAGATGAAGAACGGCGTTCGTAGAGCCACCCAATGCCATCACGATAACCAAAGCATTTTCAAATGCTTCTCGTGTCATGATGTCTCTTGGTTTGATATCTTTTTCGAGCAAGTTCAGAATGGCTGCTCCAGCGTTTAAGCATTCTTCGAGCTTCTCTGGAGATTCTGCTGGGATGGAGGCACTATAAGGCAGCGACATTCCCAAGGCTTCAATCGCAGAAGCCATTGTGTTTGCTGTATACATCCCGCCGCAGGCCCCTGCCCCGGGACAACTACGTTTGATGATTTCTTTACGCTCTTCATCGGTGATTGTTTTGGCAAGGTATTGTCCGTAGGCTTGGAATGCAGAAACGATATCAAGCTTTTCGTTCTTCAGGCCGCAACCGGCTTTGATTGTTCCACCGTAAACCATCAGTGAAGGACGGTTTAATCGCCCCATTGCAATCAAGCAACCGGGCATGTTTTTGTCGCAGCCGGGCAGTGTCACTAAGCCATCGTACCATTGTGCAGCCATAATGGTTTCAAAGGAATCTGCGATGAGGTCGCGAGATTGCAGGGAGTACGACATTCCATCGGTTCCCATGGAGATTCCGTCACTGACACCAATGGTGTTGAATCGCATGCCCACCATGCCTGCGGCTTGGACGCCTTCTTTGACTTTTTCAGCCAGCGTCAACAAGTGCATATTGCAGGTGTTGCCTTCATACCAGACAGAACCAATCCCAACTTGAGGCTTGTTCATGTCTTCTTCGGTCATGCCCGTTCCGTAGAGCATGGCTTGAGATGCTCCCTGGCTACGTGGCTGGGTGATATGGGCTGAGTATTTATTTAACGATTCCGACATCAAGAAAACCTTTCACAAGCCTCGACTGATAAAGCACTTGGATGTAATTGTTGTTTGATAAGCCTACAGGCGTATTTGAATGACTAGGTGCAGTTTATCGTCTGGCAATTCTCTGGTGAAGTAACTCACGCAGATTTTAAGAAGAAATACTCAGCTCAAGAAGCAATATTCAGGGGATGCAGCTTATAAGGAGTGCTCGGTATCGGAGATGAACTGCCAGGCATCCTCGGCTGATTCTGCTTCACGCAGATGATCCAGGAAGTTGGGGGTGCGAGCCAAGCGTCCCAGGCGAGCTAAAATATGCAGATGTGTGCGAGTATCCTGGCAAAGGACAAGGAAAAAGACATCGGTCAGTTTTCGCCCGCCACCAAATGGTATCCCCTTAGAAGCGACTCCCAATGCAATCACAGAAGCCCCCAATGCATTGGGTAGAGGATTACGTGTATGAGGGATCGCAATGCCTTCGTCAAAAGCGGTTGACATCAATTCTTCACGTTCAAGCATCGCAGCCAGAACGATATCCGGTGACCAGACGTGCCAGGTTCGACCAGCGATTTCAACCAGACGTTCTAAGGCAGATCTTTTGGTACGAGCCTGGAATGGGATTTCGATCGTTTCTGGAGTAAGCAATGTGCTGACGGACAAGCATGATCCAGGTCTTCAGATCGTTGAGACTGCTCAAGAGCAGTAAGCTCTGCTTCGGAGTACCTCGAATAATTATGCTCGATCCACTGCCTGATTTCGATAGATTGGAACTCCCAGCGGTTGCCAACTCTTCGTCCCGGAATTTTTCCGTTCGAGACGAGTTTTTCAATTTCGCGTTTGTCTCTGCCGAGGTGCAATGACAATTCCTCAATGGTCATTCTGCTGGGAGTTGTCATGGTATAGAGAACATTCTTTGCTTGTGCTGGAAATTATTTGGACGAAGGAACCGCGAGCCAATCCTTGATCGAATTCAGGCTAGAGCGTAATTGGTCCGTTTGATTCGACTTCCAGTGTTGTTCACACCATGTGTCAATTTCATACAAGCCCTGGTAATTATGGGATTCCAGTGTTTCGAATAAGCCTGGCAGATTCATTTTGCCCTGACCAGGCAGGCACTGTTTGCGAGGTCGTTTGGGGGATGCACCATCACAGAGTTTGACCAATTTAATATGGGGGATTAACTGTGGTAAAATCTGTTTCCATTGACTGTCTTGCAATGCGTGGTAAGAGTGCAAGCAAAGTCCGATGTTTGGGTGATCGCATTGCTTCAGGAACTCGGTTGTTTTCTTTAACGATGTCAGAAAAGTCCAACCACGAGCCGTTGCGGGAGCCATCGGCATCACTGCGAGTTCAACATTGCACTCCTTTGCGTAATCCCCAAGGAGCATCAGGGAATCAGTCACCAATTTCTGTGCATAAGAAAAAATATGTTTGTCTTGTTCCCCAGTTGCAACGACAACCGTTTTGGCACCAACCCAACTGGCAAAGCGAATCACTTGCACCGCTTCTCGTATGCAGTCATCAATTAAATATCCATGGGAGCCAGTGAATCCACCCACCCAGGAAATACTTGATACATTGACCTTAAATTTATTGATCAAGTTCGCGGTCTCGGATTCGCCTAATTCTTCGTACTTGAGACGCCAAAGACCAATGTTTTTCAAGCCCAGGTCATCAATGGCCTGAAAATCTTTTTCCATCGACCACCGGCGGGTTGTCATTTGGTTAAGAGAAATTCGATTCATCATCGCGTTATTTAATCCAGCTGATTCAGGTTGATCAGCACTGGCTGTGTTTTATGAAACAGGTTGTCATTTGACGAATATTCACCTTCGCTGAGGTGATCAGGCGATGTGCCTTGGCTCGTCAGAATCAATCAGTATTGTGAATTTATGAACCAGGGTGATGAGGATGTTTGTGTCCTGCTTTATTTGGTCATCAACAAATAAAAACTTCACGCCCAACTCCCAGTACCTGCAAGCAAGATAAAAAATTTGATACGATTTTGCCGCAGCTTAAATAGACAGATTTCAGAGGAATTAGCGTCAACGAATAAATTGACAGCCCGGTAGTATGCACCCCAAAACAAAATCCGTAAATAGTGAATGCATGGTAATTATGACTTTCCATAATGTTCATTAAAATACCGAATTGCTCTTGCGGAAATTTTAGAATTGGTTCTCGATCAGTTCGTTCGTATTAGAACTGCAAATCGCATCTGATGCCTTCTGATTGATTTAATAAAGAGGAGATTTAAAATAAAAACCCCTTTGCAGGATTATTTTAGAAATCCAGCAAAGGGGTTGATTGGCTTTTGAAAACTTTAAGTTGTTAGAACTACTATACTAGTCCACCATTCCCCGTCTGGGCGGAGTCATCTGAATACTCCAGACTCATTTTAATGAGGTGTTTCGCGTTAATTGGTTTGCTGGCATAGTCGTCGCATCCAGCCATAATACATTTGAGGCGATCTCCGTCCAATGCATTTGCTGTTAATGCAATAATTGGTTTTTCGTGACCTTGATCGCGAAGCTGTTCGGTTGCCTCATACCCATCGAGTACAGGCATTTGCATATCCATGAAGATGACATGAAATGTTTTTCCCTGGTCGTTGGCCAGCTTCGTTTTTTCAAGTGCAATCAGACCATTGTCAGCAACGACAACTTCAGCTCCCGCTTTTTTGAGATGGTATGCAATCAGTTTTTGGCTTTCCGGGCTATCTTCTGCAACAAGAAAACGTTTTCCTGCCAGAGGCTGTTTGTTTGCATCTTGTGGTGCCTGAACAGATTCGGGCCGTTCATTAAGTATTGCAATATCATTCTTGTTGAGCATCTTCACATTACCCAGGAAGCCTGTTGCAATTGTCAGACTAAATGTACTTCCCTTTCCTGGTTCGGAGTCGATGTCAATACCGCCGCCAAGCATTGTTGCCAGAGTATTGGACATTTGAAGCCTCAGGCCAACTCCCGAATTATTCACTGATGCGGTTCCGTTGGTCATTGAAAATTGCTGGAAGGATTCGATGTACATGATCTGGTCCGTGGTCATACCGACGCCTGTGTCGATGACTTCGAACTTCATTGTGCCTTCAAGTTCATCAACAGCTTTACAAGAGACTGCAATCGTAACAGTACCTTGTTTTGTACAATTGATTGCGTTTTCGACAAGGTTAGTTAGTACTTGTTTGAATCGATTAGGATCAGTGACAACTTTTTCAGGAAGATCACCAATGTACTCGATATTAAATGCTGTGTTTTGTGCAACTGCATTTTCTTGTAATTCAGCGAAGACATTTTCAACTACTTGAATGGGGTTCACTGGAACAGATTCAATCACCAGATTTCCAGATTCGATATTGGAAGCATCTAAGATTTCATTGACAATACTGAGCAGATGATTACTGCTTTTCTTGATCGCATGGATCGCTTCCATTGACTGAACGGGATCGCTCCTCAGTTCTTTGTCGCAACTTAGTAGCTCGGTGTATCCAATGATGCTTGNCATTGGATTGCGGATGGAATGGCTCATTGTGTCAAAAAACTCAGTTTTTGATCTACTCGCCTGCTCTGCAATATGCCTGGCGTATCGAAGCTCAGCGTCTATTTCTCTTCGTTGAAGTTCGAGTTCTACACGTGTGCCAACTAATTTCAGAATACATTGAACATCAATTTCAGGATTCAGTGGTGCATCACTTGCAATAGAGAGTATTGCACTGGGCTTTCCCAACTGGTCATTCAGGCAAATACCAGCATAGCTGGCAGGTGTAAAAGGTTTGGGCAATGTTGAATCTGAAAATGGCGTGGAGACTTCTGGCTTGCCTATATATTGACCATTTTGGATTGTCTTTTCGCAAGCCGTTCCCGCAACTTGGTATTCAGCACTGAGGACTGGAACGCCATTGTTCCAGCCGCCAATATTACTGGCCCAGGCTACACCATCCTTGTCGATGATTCGATCAATGCCTACATAACAGGAATCAAAAATGCTTGAAACTGCTTTGCAGTATTGAATGAGTGCTTCTTGCTGGCTCCCCAGTTTTGTGTAAGAGTTGGCAGCTTGTTGTGCAATTTGGTTCCTCTTGGCGCAATCAATACTATGGTGGTGACCGATGATGCGTTGTGCTTTACCGTGTGAGTCACGTTCAGCGACAACACCGGCACTACGTAACCACTGGTAGGCACCATTGGAACATTTGAGCCGAAACACTGCTTCAAAATTCCGTTCCGGGGATTCATCCACTTCATAATGGGCTCGCAATACTGTTTCCAGATCTTGTGGATGCAATCTATCCAGGAAAAACTGATAAGGCAGCGTTGTATCAACAGGCTCCTCACCAATCATTGTGTGATAATACTCATTTGCCATCAGAGACTTTTCAGAGATGTTCCAATTCCAAATTCCAACTTTCAGTGTCCGCACTGTCGATTTGACAGATTCGGGAGTTTGGCTGCCTAGGATTTCATCCCAAAGACAGTAGTTGGTTGAATTGTTAAAAACAGTCATTGTCATCTCCGGTAAACACTCAATGGTAAATGAGAAGGCAGTCAGTATTTCAATATTGTCAACAGAAATCATAAAACGGGCGTTTACAGCCCTCTTAACAAACCGTACCCCAACACTAGCTCTTGATTGAGACTTGGGCGGATAAACCTCAGGAAAACTGTGTCTTTAAAACTAAAACCATCTCGTTTCGACTAAATTCACCCCGAATGAGGCATTGCATCACTTCTCGAAATTCGGGTCATTCCGGTTATCGTGATTACAACTCACTGAGCTTCGTTGCAATTGTGGGGAGTGATAATTGAGGATGAAGAAATCTACGTTGATTAACTCGTGTTCTTGCTATCAATAAAAAAACGATCAGCTTGTGGTCGCCCACAAACTGATCGTCAATTTAAAGTCCTTGGTTTTCCGGAAATCACGAACTGTTGAGTTTTAGTCCAGTTGTTCTATCCGCTAATAAATGGTTGCGAGAATGCTACTTATCCATTTCTTTAAGACGACGATCCAATGTTGCCATCGTTTCGTTGAGGGTGTATTCCAGGTAGTCATCCTGATCATAAATCAACGACAGCGCAGCAAGATCAAGTGCAGTGGCAACATCGGCTCCCTTGAAGAAGCTCAAAGCGCGAATAGCTTCTAGTCGCACACGGGGATTTTCGTCATTGATTTGCTGTTCAAGTAATTCGAGCGGTTTTTCTACTCGGTCTCGCCAGTAACAAAGCACGCGAGTCGCAGCTGCCCGGGCGCGTGGTTCTTTGGATGACAACACAGTTTTGAGTAGGTTTTCATCAATAACGTCTTGTTGTTGATGAACCCAAAGTGCTTCTAATTGCAGTCTTGCAAAGTCACTGCTCGCTGGATCAAGTTTTTTGAGCCAACTGTTAGTAGCTGCAATGACCTTCGCTGTATCACGGTTTCGAAGTTCCAGACGAACCCGATATCGAACGCGTTGTTCGTAAGTGTTGAGTAAGTCCAGCAATTCCGGAATCGTTTGTTTATCAACAATCACCGGAGTAACCAACGGCTTGTTTTTGTAACGAACTCTCCAGATTCGACCATGTTTAGTATCACGGTTGGGGTCACGAACGGAGTGTTGCATGTGTCCAACAAGTGGGTTGAACCAATCGAGAATGTACAACGCGCCATCTGGGCCAAACTGTAAATCAATCGGACGGTAATTTCGGTCTGATGATTGCAGGAGTGGCTCGACAGGTTCTGCATGGAAGCCTGAACCTTCATCCGACATGCGGTATTGAAGTGTGCCCTGGAATCCGATGCAATTATTAAGCAGGTAATCTCCTTGAGCTTCTTCCGGGAAGTTTCTGCTTGATACAAATTCGCAGCTCGCAGTGGGTCGCCATTGTTTTGTCAGGAACTGCTTCATTCGACCATGCTTGTTTGGGTAGTCAACCTGTCCGGAAAATGCGGTCCCTAAGTAGTTGGACCCAGGTGATGCATCAGCCACAAAGTTTTGGCCCCATTCATCAAACGTATGGCCCCAAGGATTCGCAAAGGGATACGAAAC
>JAESQE010000181.1 GCA_016765335.1 Planctomycetaceae bacterium | reverse complement strand
GCGGCCCAGCAGAAGGATATCGAAGGCATCCTTTGGGCAACCACGGGAGTGCTTACCTACTATTGGCAGGACGGTTATCAAACCCGACACGATATTGCTTTGAGATTATTAGCAGAAACAGAACTCCAACTTGAAAAAGCAAAGAATGATCCTGCGCTTGATTCTCTTCGCAAATCACGTGCGATGGCACTTAGACGAGATTTGCAATTAAGACTCGAATGGTCCGGGGAGGCTGATTTAGATCTCATCATTGAAGAGCCGTTGGGAACAACCTGCTCATTTACGAATCGCTATACACAAGCAGGAGGCGCATTGATTCATGATGGAACCGGGCCGAAGCAACAGAACTGTTATGAGGAATATATTTGTGCCTTTGCAGCTTCAGGATTCTACACGATCACGGTCAGTCATTCTGCAGGACGCATTGTTGGCAACCGTGCTCGGCTGATTGTGACTCGCTATGCAGGGACCGAACAGGAATCTAGTGAAGTCGTTAATGTTGTCTTTGATAAGGCAGAAAAGAAATATAGAATTTCGTTGCACCAAGGACGTAGGACAAAAAAGAACCCGATCTATATTCCGGTGAGCCAGGCTCCTGGTCAGAAAATACGACGAACACACTCTCTGCATGTATTGATAAGACAAGAAATGTTTAACCAGCAGGCCTGGCACAATCAAATTCGCACGAATCCCAGTCAGGCAGTCGGCTATTCTCCGGTTGTTGTTCCGCTCACATCCGGTTCATCACTGAGGGCAACGGCTACGGTCTCAGCGGATCGAAGATACGTGCGGATTGGCGTTGCACCACGATTCACCAATGTCACAGACGTATTCACATTCAGCTTTGTGAATGGCGGACAATGATTTTTGGACGCGATCACATCGTCTTTCAGAGGCGGGTTTTACGAAACGATTTTTCTTGTTGCAACTTGCATCACTTCGTCTTCGGTCCACTGCGATGTGTCTCGTACTTCCACAAGTTGCGTTTGTGACATCACGCCGATGCGATCGCAAATCGCCATCAGTTCTGGAAGGTAAGAACTGACAAACAAAATCGCTTTTCCAGAAGCTGCCAGTTCGCCAATCAGCCGATAGATTTCCGCCTTCGTGCCCACGTCGATGCCTCGTGTTGGTTCATCAAGCAGCAGAATATCAGCTTCTTGATGCATCACCCTGGCTATCGCCACTTTCTGTTGGTTGCCTCCAGAAAGATCACTGATCGGTTGTGTTGAAGAGTTGGCTTTGACCTGTAAGCGGTCCATCCATTGAAGGGCAGATTGGCTACGACTTTGAAGGTTCAGGAATCCCCATTTTGAATAAGGCTGTAACCCTGAAAGAGTGAGGTTATCTTCAATAGACATCCCCTGGGCAAGCCCTTCTGTTTTTCGATCCTCAGAAACAAACCCCAATCCTGCCTGGATCGATGCCTTTGGTGAGGGATGAATTGAAACCGTTGCCAGCTTGATATCGCCACTTCGAATTGCATCCAAACCGTACAGACATCGCAGCAACTCTGTTCTGCCAGAACCAATCAGTCCGGCCAGCCCTAGAATTTCGCCGCGTCTCAATTCCAAAGAAACTTTCGTGGGAGAGGGGCGACCAGTCAGCTTTGTTGTTTCCAGTAGAATATCTCCAGCTTGATGAGGCACGGTGGGGAACAAGTCGTTGACCTCGCGTCCGATCATCAAACGAATAATACTCTCGTCATCGGTTTTTTCTAAAGGCCCGCTGCCCACACTATGACCGTCTCGTAATACAATATAATCGTCGCAAAGTTCTCGCACTTCTTCCAGGAAGTGACTGATGTAAATGATTCCCAAACCACGATCTTTGAGAGCTTGTATAATTTGAAACAGACGCTGTGCATCTTGAGCTGTCAGAGAACTGGTCGGTTCATCAAAAATGACGACACGAGATTCAACGACCAACGCCCGAGCAATTTCCACAAGTTGTTGTTGAGCAGGCGAAAGATCTCGCGCAGGAGTTTTGCGTGACAGATGATCTAAGCCGATTAGTTCCAGCACACTTTTAATTCGCTCGTGTTGCTCGGCTAGTTTCAAGAATCCGAACCGGGAAGACTCACACCCCAACAAAATATTATCTTCGATGCTCAAATCTTGAGCGATTGTTAACTCCTGGTAGATCATGCTGATCCCGGAAAGTCTTGCATCGTGCGGATGTTGTGGTGCGTAAGATTCGCCTGCCAGTTGAACCGTCCCCGTATCAGGTAAAATAGCACCGCTGAGTACCCGCATTAACGTGCTTTTCCCTGCACCGTTCTCGCCAATTAAAGCTGTCACCCGTCCAGGCAGAATCGAAAATGAGACATCCTCCAACGCAACGGTCGGGCCGAATCGCTTGGTAATGCCTTCCATCTTCAATAAAGGAGCCTGAGAAGCCCTTGAATTATCAATCATAATCGAATTTTCTGTGCCTGGATGGAAAACAATGTATTGATGGGAGCCTCTAAAAAGTGGTTCTCCCCCTTACGAAGGGGAAGTTAGAGGGAGTTTTTAACTTACTTTTTATGATCAATCAGTCATCAAAAATCTCTGGAATTCAATTTTAGAGGTTCCCAGATGTCTGCCTGATTGATTCTAAATCAGAAGTACGCACATTGACACAAGTTGTTTGTCATTCAAATAGTTACGGAAACTTCAAATCGAGTTACCAACTGAACATTGTACACAAGCAGCCTCGGATTGTCACTGTTAGGGCCGCTATTTGGCAACCAGAATAGACGGCACTCTGCGAGGTATAGGCAAAATGTGAGAAGCAAACTGATTGAAAGGAATCCAGCGATCCTATCGAGGGGATTTCCTTCTCAGTCGGGTTTCGAAGTAGCCGATACTAAGGGCGTGGCTTANTGCGCTTATCAAAAGGCGATTGCGANTACAGGGTAATAGAGTTTTTCATTTTCAGCATTTTCAGGAGTACCAGACGTGATGCGAGTCCGAACCAATATATTGGGGCTTGCGGGATTAATCTTGCTGATTTCCGGGTGTTCGACATGTGAAACTTGTCAACAATCGAATTCGGGATATGCCACCGTGCCGAACTCTGCATGTGAATCGACAGGTTCTTGCAAGCTCCCAGGGAAATACTTGCTGGGAGGTCGTTATCGGCCCGTGATTGATACTTGCCTGACCAAGCAAGCTGCACGAAATTGTGCGTTGAAATCATTGAATCAACAGATGCCTTTGCACCGCCCCAGAAATACTGATTTCTGTGACGGATTTGTCCAAGCGTTTGTTGATCTTTCCCAGGGATCTCGTGGAGTAATCCCTGCGATACCTCCACCAAAATACTGGACAGCGAATAACCGCTCGGCTGACGGCCACAATAAAGCAGATCAATGGTTTGCAGGTTATCGAGAAGGTGTATCGCAGGCCAGTTATAAACAATCTCCCGAACAAACGATTGTTCCAACATCAATACGACAGCAATACGGCACAGCCAATTCTGTTCAGAATTACTCCCCCATAAATTATTCCCCCGTTGAAGATTCCCCCGTTGAAGATTCCTCCGTTGAAGATTATCACGAAGCAGAATTAATCCACCCGGTGAGTGGTCACTTTTATCAGTGATAAATAACAGCGACAAAATATTCAAATCAGCGTATCTTAATTATAAATAGATCAAGGATGATCGGACGTCATGAGATTTTTGACGGCTATACAAACTCTAAGATTGCTTCTGTTGACCTTGGTGAGTCTCACCAGTGGGTGTGCAGCGTTCCGGACCATTAATGGAGTTCCCGCTCGATACCTCGCACCAGAATTACGCGCCAAGTCTCGCAACGACGAGTCAACAATTGATTTATCGCTTCTGGCACAAAAAGCACCTCGTGAGCACCATGTGGATGGCGGAGATGTGCTGGGCATTTACATCGAAGGGGTTCTTGGAAGAGCGAATGAGCCGCCTCCGATTAATATTCCAACATCTCCAGATCTTCCGCCTTCGATCGGATATCCCATTACTGTTCGAGATGATGGCACGCTTTCACTACCCATGATTGATGCGATCAATGTGCGAGGCATGACCATTCGTCAGGTTGAAAATCAGATTCGTCATATTTACACAACCGAAAGAAAAATTCTGAAACAGGGAACTGATCGGATCATCGTCTCCCTCCAGCGTCCCCGGCATGTGCAAATTCTTGTTTTACGCCAAGAAACAGGTGGCCCCGGAGGAACTCAGTTTGCTCAGGGACTTTCTCTCAATTTAGGTCAATCAAAACGTGGGAATGGTCAAGTTGTTCATTTGCCAATCTACAAAAATGATGTCCTTCACGCATTGGCAAAAACTGGTGGACTTCCCGGACTCGATGCCGAAAACACGATTTACATTGTTCGTCGAGAATTCTCAGAACCTGCTGTCAACAAACATATTCCGTCTCCTGTTGAGCCAAAGCCATTTCAACCAGCCGAAGAAAATGTCTCTGCTTATTCCGGTCAGTATCACTCGAATATTCAACTGGTCGGATTTGCTGATTCGCCAAACCCTGCACCTGACCAGCCTTCAGTAATCGTTTATGAAAACAACCAAATTCAAAACAGAAGTGAGCAAAAACCTTTTGGAGGGCAGTCCACAGCTCGCTGCACGATTGAGCCTGTGATCGCAAGAAACTTTGGGGCGTCCAATTTGTTGCAACAATTACGCTCACCTGGCGTCCCGGTTGCAGTCCCAATGCAAGAGCGTTACTCAGCACCGGTCCAAGAAACCGTTTATCAGCAACCAGCCATGCAGCAAAGGGTATTCTTCGAACCCGTATCACAAACAGAGCAACTTCAGTTGATTTCCCCTACGCCTGCCCTACAAGTTGAGACTGCTGAATTATCAATAGATGCTGCCGTGAATGTGCCGTTAATGGCTCAGGAAGTCTTCAACGATCCAGCTCAAGAACCGAATATTGGTAGCCCTGATTCTCATGTCGCAGTTTCCAATAAAAAAGTCTTTGAGCAATACACAGATCAATCACAGGTTTTCACAGACCTCGATCTAGCAATTGGTAATTCACGAAATGATCCAACGATGAATAATCGTAAGGTGATTAAGATTCCAGTGCGTCTCAAACCTGGTGAAACACCAAATATCAAGCCAGAAGATATCATTCTACTAGATGGCGATATCGTATTTATCGAGTCGCGAGACACCGAGATATTCTACACCGGCGGATTACTCGGAGGTGGTCAGTACACATTGCCTCGCGATTATGACTTAGATATTTTGGGGGCAATCGCAATTGCTCAAGGAGCATCTCGGCAACAAAGTGCACGTCAAATTGGTGGAATCTCTGCGATGAATGGCGATGTCACGATCAGCGCCAGCAGCGTCATTGTATTACGTCAAATGCCCAATGGATCTCAAGTTCCCATCAAGATTGATCTGTACCGAGCACTCAAAGATCCAGCAGAACGGATTCTGATTCAACCGGGTGACATTGTGATGTTACGCTACAAAATGCACGAAGCAATTGGCGCATTCTTCGAACGTAATCTACTCGAAAGCGCCTTGTTCGGTGTTGCAGCTTCCCAAATGTCTAGCGGGAATTAATCCCCGAAACCTCTCACAGCGGTACAACGATCACAGAAAAGATCTCTCGCGAAGACACAATGAAAAGACCATAAACTGCTTGCTCACATTCTTCGTGTCTTTGAGTCTACGTGGTTCAAAAGTTTCAAGAAGATTTTCCGTTTGGCATAGAATGCGGCGACGGGTGGCTGGGGACAGGTTGTCGTTATTGAGATTAATCTTTTTGTATTGGCTTCCCGACAATCTGCCCCCAGAGCAATTGAAATTCTTCACGACCTGGGGGCAAATCACCGATGAAAACCGCTTGAGTATGGCAGCTCATTCCGGTGACTTGTCCCCAGCCACCCGTCNTAATATATTTATTGCCATTATCGAATCCTTTATTCCTGGAAGTGATGTCCTACACGAATGAAATGGAATCAGGACTCCCGTCAGAAATACTCTGCCATCCTTATTGATGTTGTTTGTGGTTTAGCTTGGTAGCTGGAAGAACTTAATTGCATTTTCGGTTGTGGTTTTGCAGATTTGTTCGTAGCTGACTTCGTAGCATTGTGCGAGCACTTCTGCGGTGTGCTTGACGTAGGCTGGTTGATTTCGCTTACCGCGAAATGGGATTGGTGCAAGGTAAGGGCTGTCGGTTTCCACCATGACCCGATCTTGTGGTATTTTCGCAGCAAGTTCTCTGAGCTTGGGATTGTTTTTAAATGTCAGCATCCCGGAAAATGAAAAGTACATTCCCCAGTCCAAACAACGAGTTGCTGTTTCCCAACTACCACAAAAAGAGTGCATGACTCCCTGCAACGGGCCTTGCTTTGCCTGCTCGCTCAGTACTTCCAGAACGTCCTCTTCAGCGTCTCGACAGTGCACGATAAACGGCTTGTTCAATTCACGTGAGAGCGTAATGTGTCTGAGGAAATAATCGATTTGTTGATCGATTGGCGTGTGATCCCAGTACCGATCCAGTCCCGTTTCACCAACCGCGACAACTTGAGGGTTGCTGGCCAGTTCGACAATTTCTTTCCACTGCTCGTCGGTTGCTTCTGCGGCGTAATTGGGATGAATTCCCACGGCTGCGAATATTGTTTCTTGNTCTTGCGCAAGTTGCACACTGTTTATACTGCTTTGCAGGGTCGTGCCAATCGTGACAATGCCACCCACTTGGTTTTCAGCTGCCATGTTTAGAATACCCTGCAACTCACCTGCCTGCGAAGGTTCATCCAAATGTGCATGAGTATCAATTAAACCGTAACGCGGTGTCGCTGCCATGAAATTATTTTCGTGTAATTAAGTAGGGAAACACGGAGGTGTGACTCCGTTTCGNGCAATTATTCTATTTTGATGATCTAGTGCAATCCTCATAGGCGCTAACCGGAGGAGCCATTTTTCTTATTCGTCTTTTTATGCATCGCAAAATGAATGGATTCAAATTCCGATGCACGGCAAGCGTCGTAAACAGAGACGACATCACGCAGCTCAACATCATCAGCAATGTCCAGAATGACGGGGCTGTCTCGTGAAATATCAGCTAACGCCGTGAGGGTAGTTTGGAATTGTGCGTAGTCATTAAAAACGCGACCGTTCATTTCGATGGAAGCTTGTTCTTGCTCGGGAAGGATGAATATTCGCAGTCGGATTTCGGTGGTCCAACTTTCCTGATCTTCTACTTGCTTTGCATCAACACTCCCGGCTGCCAATTCAGTAGGCAGCGTCATTTCGGCGACCTGGTCTGAAGCCACGCAGACAAAAAAGACCAAGAGCAGAAAGACGATATCAATCATCGGGGTCATCGTTTGACTTTCCCCCAAACTCTGATCACGTGTTATGACAGATCGAATACGCATAGTGTTTTACGTTGCTATTTCTGTTTTCAAAAATGGAAAAGTCTCTAGACAGTATTCGCTAGTAGTCCAACTAGCGTTAAGGTCAGCCAATTGAGGTCCACTACATTTTGATGTCCTGATTGGGAACAAATGAAAAGGGACAATTTTTATTTTACCACGGAGGCACAGAGAACACCGAGTTAAAAAAGTATCAGTAAAATAATCAATGTCACTCAGAAGATATACGGTTTTGAATTGCGAGGAAATAAGAATCACCGGAGTTTTCTCTGTGGCCTCTGTGCCTCCGTGGTTTATTCAAAGTTTGATTCCGGCTACGCTGGGTGACTCGTTCGGAAATTATATTCTAACAATTATTAAGCCGTCTACCATTTAACGGTAATTGGACTACTAGGGCTTCTTTTTATCCACTGGCACGACTGCAAAAGATACTTTTTTGATGCCGGCTTGTGCACAGGCCATCAGGATCGGTTTGACGAGGTGGTATTGGGAAGAGGCATCGCCTCGGATGCGTACCTCTCGCTGTTGATCCTTGTTTGGCTTGCCTGATTGGTCCTCTGTTTCCAGAATGATGCCTTCGAGTTCGGGCCAGGTAAGAAATCGTCCGCTGACCAGATATTTATCCTGATCGGTAATTGTAATGATAATTCTACGCGCTGCAATTTCTTCTTCATTGGTTGCCTGGGTTGCAGCTGGTAGATCCACTGTTTCCTGTGTTTCACTTTTTACAAAATGAGTTGCAACCAGAAAGAAGATAATCAACAGAAAGACGATATCAATCATCGGAGTGATGACGAATCTCAAGGAGCGAGAACGATGAACTTTGGCCGTTTTCATATCGTTCCCTTGGGAGGCTGAGCACCTGAATCGGCAGCTTTTTTGTCAGCAGCTGCGGCTTTTGCGGTTGTCTTGCGGCGAGCTTTCCATAACTTGTAACCGTTGAAAACTTGCTCAGCCATCAGCGAAGTTTCTGAAACCAGTTCATCGACACGATTCCTTAAAATCGCAAAGGCAGCCAAGGCTGGGATCGCCACAGCAAGTCCCATCAATGTTGTCACCAACGCAAACGAAATCCCAGGTGCAAATTCAGAAACCGAAGGGCTTGCAGAAGACTGGAATTCCATGAACGCAGTCATCATTCCCGAAACTGTTCCCAGCAGCCCAAGCATCGGAGACAGCGTACCAATCACATTAAGATATTCGACTTTTCGCATCATGCGAGCAGAATGCTCTGCACTGGAATCTTCAAGAGCTTTCTGGATTTGCAGGTAACCCATTTCCGTTTCAGACAATCCTGCTTGCAGCATGTCTCCCAGAAAGCAGGGTCTGTCTTTGCAGAGTTGATTCGCTTCTGCAAATCGGCCATTGGAAATGAGCTGGTGAGTCTGCTCAGCCAAAGTGTGAGGCATCAACACAGAGATGCGAAGCGTCAACAGTTGTTGCATAATAAGCGTCAGCATAATGACGCTCAGGCCGATGATGATGTATCCAATATACCCACCAGCTTCAAGCAGTTGTCGCCAGTCTAATCCTGGTGCACCGCTTGCGGTTTCCGAAATTATTAATAGTCCATCCATAGCCGAGTCCACAGAATCCATCCTCATCTCAAAAGGAACATCATCAAATAGGTGATTGATAACCGATTCCGGAGAATCTGCGAAGTCCGTTTTGCTTCAGATGGCGGGTGCGTAGAGCAATTCGTGATATTTTTGTCAAAACCCAGCCTGTTATGCACACATTTATTCAGGTGTTGTCATCGGGGAATGATTTCAATCTCGAATAATTTCGGCCAGTTCTTTCCGGTCACATACAGCTTTCCGTTTTCTGAATCGAAAGCGATTCCATTATAAACGGCTTCTCGTTTCAGTCTCAGCGATGCAGGTTTGAGGCCATTCAGGTCGATCCAGCCTTTGACTAAGCCGTTTTGAGGGTCTATTCGCACAATTTTGGGCTGATACCAGACATTCGCCCAGACCTCCCCGTTGACGAATTCCAGCTCATTTAAGTCGCTCACGGGTCTGTTGCGATCTCTAACGGTAATCCTTTTTTGCACGCGAAATGTTTTGGGGTCGAAGTACCGAAGGGTCGCTGATCCATCACTCATAATCAGCGATTGACCATCGTAGGTCAGTCCCCAGCCTTGCCCTGCGTAGCGAACAGTTCGTTTCAGTTGTAATGTTTCGGGGTCGTAAACGAAGCAGACTCGGCTTTTCCACGTCAACTGAAACAGTTCGTCACCAGCGACTGCGATACCTTCACCGAAATAACGATCTGGCAGTGACATCGCTTTGAGAACCTGTCCGGTTTTCAAGTTAACGCGTCTGAGTTGCGATTTCCCCTGCTGCCCAGTGCCTTCGATCATCACGCCGTTGTGAATAATCAGCCCTTGTGTGAACGAGGTTCGATCATGAGGATACTCTGCAATCACACGGTAAGAAGCAGCCTTGGGCGAGCGAAACTGGCCTGATGCCCAAGTGACGCACAGCAATAACGGGAGCGTTACCAGTAATAGAACAGCTCCCTTTTTCTTCCATGAACTTTTCATAAATTTCTCTAAGACAGAAACAAACATTGAACCGTTCCGGTCTGCGATTATTGGCTGACAGAATCCACTGATCTGTGTTGAAGGTTTTCTACATCATCGGGAAGCCGAGCTTCTATTCCTTGCGTTAAATTATCCACGAAGACACAGAGAACACTGAAAAAAAGAAGCTGTGAAAAAAAGAAGCTGTAAGAAAATCAGCATGACTCTTCTAATAAATTGGTTCTCCCCCTTACGAAGGGGGAGTTAGAGGGGGTTTTTGAACTGTTTTAATAACCAAACTGTATTCAAGAAGCTCTGGGATTCAATTAATAGAGATTCCCTGAAATTTTCTCTGTGACTTTTACTTAATCAGTTCCTGGTCAACCTTCGGGTCTTGGCCTCTTAATACGCTGTTGCCTTCGAACAAAGTCCGCTGATCGATTACGGGAGGATTGAGCCAATCTTCTTCGTTGAACTGTCCACTTTGACCATACGCCGAAAGTGCATTTCCGTAACAGGTCAATTCGATGTCTTTTATCGGAATTCCGCGTTCTTTCATCAAGCGAGCAGTTTTGGGAACAGCCAACGGGTCTGAAACTCCCCAGTCAGCTGAGGAATCAACAATAATCCGATCTGATCCAAACTTACGAACAACTTCGACCATCCGCTCGTTCCCCATTTTAGTTTTTGGATAAATGGTGAACCCGGCCCAATAGCCAGCATCGAGTACCTCTTGAACGGTTTCTTCATTGTTGTGGTCGATAACAACCATGTGAGGCGGTATCCCATGTTCTTCAATAATGGACATGCTTCGCTGGGTGCCCTGTTTTTTGTTGCGATGAGGCGTGTGAATCATCACCGGCAAATCCACCTGTTTCGCCAATTCGAGCTGTTCGCGTAAAAAGCGTTCTTCAGCTTCGGTCATGTCATCAAAGCCAATTTCCCCAACCGCAACAACACCTTCCTTGGCTAAATACAATGGAAGTAATTCCATCACTTCTTCAGCCAGCGGCACATTATTCGCCTCTTTAGAATTCAACCCAATCGTGCAGTAATGACGAATGCCGAACTGTGCTGCCCGGAATCGTTCGAATCCAACCAGGCTGGAATAATAGTCCTGAAATGTCCCGATGCTCGTGCGAGGCTGCCCCAACCAGAATGCGGGTTCAATCACAGCGACAATGCCGGCTGCCGCCATCGCTTCGTAATCGTCAGTGGTACGGGCAGAAACATGAATGTGTGGATCGATGATTTTCATTGGGAGTGTTCTTTCATCTCGAAGTAAACCCGACAAGAAATTTGAGTTGCTTGGGGCCGTATTGTAATTATAGCTTCCAGGTGATCGGCAAGCTGTGAGGACTTTAGACAGATGTTGCAGCCATTTATGTTAACTGGAATGAATCCGAAAATCCAGAACCGTGAGTCAGAACTCGAAAAGTTACCCGGTCAATCTTCCGGGTTTCTATCAGAATTATCTGGTTGGAAGCCTTATGATTTCCGGTTGAATGCCTCGTGATGGTGTGACAATTTCATGTGAGCTGGCTACAATTTGTCTAATGCAGATCCTTTGATGGGTTCTGTTTGTTGATGTTTTTGTAGAACCCCCCGCCTGAACCTGCCCGAATGGAGAATTGAGATGATGAATCGTTTTTTTGTGCCTGTGAAGGCTCTTTTTGTGGTCACGATTGCATTTCAGATTCTGAGTGCCTCGGTTCATGCCCAGGCTCCGCGAGTTTTTCCGGTTGGAACACAGCCAGGTGATGTCCGCTTGGAGCCGTTGAAAGATTTGAATGGTTTCTTTCCGCTCGAAGTTCCTAAAAGTCTCGAAGCTTGGGAACAACGGGCAGATGAACTTCGCAAGCGAGTACTTGTCGCCAATGGTTTGTGGCCCATGCCAGCCAAAACGCCTCTCAACGCAGTCATTCATGGCAAGACAACCAGGCCCGGCATCACAATCGAAAAGGTCTACTTCGAATCAGTGCCCGGTTTTTATGTGACTGGTTTATTATTCCGTCCAGCGAATCCCGGAGCAGAAAAGTTGCCTGCTGTTTTGTGTCCTCACGGGCATGGCGGTCGTTTGATGGACAGCGGTCCGGAAGGGGTCAAAAAACATCTGGTCACTGGGGCAGAACGATTTGCAGAATCGGGCCGCATGCCCAAAATTGCAAGATGCGTTCAATTGGCTCGCATGGGCTGTGTCACATTTCTGTTTGACATGATTGGCTACGCAGACAACTTGCAGTTGTCTTACGACTTAGGACATCGCTTTGCGAAACAACGCCCTGAATTTGAAGGAAAAAAGAGCTGGGGATTATACAGTGCTCAGGCTGAATTACGCTTGCAGTCAATTTTCGGATTGCAAACCTGGAACGCGGTTCGTGCATTAGACTTTTTGGAATCTCTACCCGATGTCGATCCTAAGCGGATGGCTGTTACGGGCGGAAGTGGCGGCGGAACTCAATCTATCATTCTTTGTGCAATCGATCATCGACCAATCGTATCGTTCCCTAACGGCATGGTCAGTAGTTCGATGCAAGGGGGCTGTACTTGTGAAAATGCATCACTTCTTCGAATAGGAACAGGCAACATCGAACTGGCAGGATTGTTTGCTCCCAAACCGCAAGCGATGACTTCAGCTAACGACTGGACCAAAGAAATGCTGGTGCCAGGCAAAGGCTATCCAGAACTTCAAAATCTTTATTCCATGTACGGTAAAACCAGCGACGTGATGTGCACAGACCTGACACACTTCCCGCACAATTATAATTACGTTACTCGATCCTTGATGTATTCGTGGTTTAATAAATATATGAAATTGGGACTCAAAGAACCGATCATTGAAGAAGATTACAAGCTGCTAACCGAACAGGAACACGCTGTCTGGGATAAGAAACATCCTCAACCAGAAGGCGGAGACAAATTCGAACGAAAGCTCACCAGTCAGATCGCAAAGCGTGATACTCAGATGTTGAATGATCTTTCCAAAGAGGCTCGGCTTGATATGATCCGCGGTGCTTGGGAAACAATGATTGGTCGCGAGTTACCTGCTGCAAATGAAATCAAATTCGAGAACGGTCAGCTTCGAAATTCTGCTCGTGGCGAAGTGATCCCCGTTGTGACATTAAAACCTGAAGGTAAAGTTCAGTTTGTCGCAATCTGTTTACATGGTAACGGGAAAAATGGACTTTTCACAAAAGATGGAATACCGATCGCCAAAGTGAAAGAGTTGCTTGATCAAGGAGCAGTGGTCATCACCGCAGATCTGTTTCAGCAAGGCGAATTCCTCAAGGGATCTCAACCGTTAACATTAACTAGAACTGTTGAAAATCCACGCGAGTTTGCCGGCTATACTCACGGGTATAATCATTCGGTATTTGCTCGCAGGACGCACGATATTTTGTCGTTGATTACGTATGCAAAAACACTCGGTGGACGTGGAATTGTTTTAGTCGGAATCGAAGGGGCAACACCTGTTGTCGCAGCTGCTTCTGCGATTGCAGGAAGTTCGCTTGATAAAACTGTGATTGATGATACCAATTTCCGCTTTGCAGATATCAAATCGTACCGCGATCCAAACTTCATTCCCGGTGCAGTCAAATACGGCGATTTACCTGCACTTTTGGAATTGAGTCATAGCGTGACAAAGTGAATCTGCATTTCACTCCACTTATTTGGTTCTCCCCCTTACGAA
>JAESQE010000180.1 GCA_016765335.1 Planctomycetaceae bacterium | reverse complement strand
GTTTGGTTATAACAAACAGTTCAAAAACCCCCTCTAACTCCCCCTACGCAAGGAGGAGAACCAATTAATAGAGGTCTCCTTTAAAGAGTCTCCGAAAGCCCTATGAACTGTGTTACAGATTCACTTTTCTGTCATTTAATAAGCCGTGTGCCAGGGCTGCGCTCTGACAAAGGGGCGAACTTTACGCACAAAAGCCGATCAAGGGATTTGGTTGCCTGGTTAATATTAACCATTGTCATCAGCTTTTCTGCCGTATCTTCTGTCCAAGCCGACCAATGGGTCACTCAATTTGAGTATGAGCAATACCGTGTCTATTCGCAGGTATCTACTCGGGAAATTTCTGCACCGATCAAAAATCTGAAGAGGTTGCGGGAATCCCTTAAGGAGATTCTGCAAATTGAATTATCTGACCAGCCAATCGAATTGCATATTTTTTCGTCACAAAGAAATTATCGAGAATACGTTGCTCCTAGAGTTCCAGAGGCGGTTAACAGGCCAGCTGTTTTTGTGAAAGGCCCTGATGCACTTTGGGTTTATGTGGTTTATCGTAAAGGGTGGGAAGCCGATCTGAGGCACGAGATGACTCACGCGAATCTGCATGGATCACTGCCTTATTTGCCGATTTGGCTCGATGAAGGACTGGCTAAGTATTTTGAATTGCCAAGCTCTCAAAAAGGATTTAACCAGACCTTTCATCAAAGCCTCGTTTGGAAACTGCGTTTTAGAAAAAAAATTAAAACAACCGATCTGGAAGAGTTGGAGAGCTTAGTTCACGTGCGAGCCGAGCATTACCGTGATAGTTGGGCCTGGATCTATTATTGTCTGCACAGCTCACCTGAAACTCGGCAATTCTTGCAGAAATACCTCCAGGACATTCAGGCAGAGCAGGTTCCTGGCTCATTCTTTGAAAACATATATCAGTTTGACCCTGGTTTTCAGCAGCAGGCAATCCGTTTCTTTCGAAACATCTGATCAAAATAACCTCTCTGTGCCCCGCGGGAATTCATAGAGGTTCTCTTATGCATTGAGTCGCAAAATCATCAATCAGATTTGTGCGATGTATTTTTGACAGATTTGGTTGGAATAATAGAAAAAGGCTGGGGTAACCCCTACTACTAGTCCGAATAGGTGGGATGGAACGTAGTTTCTTTTACGTCAAAAATATTTAGGTAGCGCTGAGTGGTGTTCGTGCGGCGACGAGTTTGCAGGAAATACACTTAGGCGATCTACACACAATGTTGTGTGCAGAAAGAGTGCATCGGCTAAATAGTAATCACCACAAAGGAAGGGTTTTAGGGATGAAAAGCTTCGGATTCTTAAAGGGAACAATTGCTGGGTTGGCTTGTTTGGGTATGGCTTTACCACAAACAACAATGGCTGCTGGCCCCGTAGCCGCACCTGTTGCAGCTAAAATTCAAATTGCAGATGTTGCACTGACCAACAACACACTCACAGGAAAAGTTGTTAATACACAAGGCAAAGTGCTCAACGGAAGTGTTGTCAAACTGAGCTTGGGGAACAAAGTTGTTGCCAGCACAGTTTCAGGAAAGAATGGCGAATTCGCTGTCAGAAACCTTTCCAGTGGCGTTTACCAGGTTTCAACAGGACAGACTCAAGCTGTAGTCCGTCTCTGGGAAGGGCAAGCTGCTCCTCCATCAGCAAAGAAAAATGTTTTGCTGGTCAGTGGATCAACTGTTCGTGCTCAATTTGGTGGGCTGGGTGGGCTGGATGCCATGCAGATTGGTACCCTGGGCTTGGCAGCCACCGGTGCAGTACTGGGTGGAATTGCAATTTCTGATAATGGCGACACAATTATCGTCAGCCCATAATTGATAATTAAATAGAGTGAAGCCAGTATTTCAGGCCTCTACTCAACAAGATATAAGCCTACTCTCGATTGAGAGTAGGCTTTTTTTGTATGGGGCATTTGAAAAGTAAATTCCTGATCAAATTGGCATCAAACATGCACAATGCACAACCAGGAACAATTGGGCTAGCCACGAGAAGGCTTTGTGCGGGCTTTTCAGAGGAATTGGAAATTCATCTTGTTGAAATCCTCTGCGAGCGTGTAATATCTACACAAAATCTGCAAAAAGGGGACCGGTGCAAAGTGGTTAGAGCTTGAATAACTACAATGTAGTGATTTACGTAGAATGCGTAGTTTGATCACCATCAATTGTAATCAATGGAATTTGTACAGATTAACGGTCGATAAATTAGGGGATGAACTAGCCCTTTTAGGCAACGGTCACAAGGAAGTGGAAATGATTTTGAGGGAATGGAGGCAGATTGTGGTGAGTATTTTTCAATTAGAGCCAGTGCGCAAGCAGTCCTATTTTTCAGTAAAAGGAATGCTTGTTTTCTCGTTATTCATTGCGGCTTGCTGTGTGAGCACTAATCACTGCTTGGCTCAAAAACGCGACATTCCATCAAATCACCCCTACGTGCCCGTTTTGAAGCTTGCTTACGCAGGGTTAGAGGCTTTAGAGCAAGTTAAAGACTACGAAGCTGTCTTAACGAAACGGGAACTCATTGGAAAACGCTTGACGACTCAGCAGGTCAAAATCAAAATCAGGCAGCAACCTTTTAGTGTGTATCTGAAATTCCGTGAACCGTTTGCAGGCCGCGAAGTCCTGTTTGTTCAAGGACAAAACAGCAACAGTATTTTAGCACATGAAGGATCGGGGCTGGCCGCCATCATTGGGACGGTTTCTTTGCCCGTGAATTCCCGCGAAGCCATGAAGGGCAATAAATACCCCATCACCATGATCGGACTTGAAAACATGCTCGATACGTTGATCAAACAATGGGAGCTTGAAACCCAGTTTGGTGAATGTGAAGTGAAGTACTACCCCAACGCAACACTTGGGAATGTCAAGTGTCGAGTTGTTGAAACGTCTCACCCGACTCCACGAAAACAGTTCCTTTACAAAAGAACTCGTTTGTATCTGGATAAGGAAACCAACCTTCCCATTCGCAGTGAATGCTACGGATTCCCAGCACGTGTAGGAGACGAGGCACCGTTGATCGAACAATACACATACGAAAATCTTCGAATCAATGAAGAGCTGACAGACTTCGATTTTGATCGCAAAAATCCGAACTACCGATTTTAGGGAACCTCTAAAAATTGGTTCTCCCCCTTACGAAGAGGGGGTTTTTAACCTACTTCTTATGATCAAACTGCCTTCAGGAAGCTCTGGAATTCCATTTTCAGAGCTTCCCTTGAGAGTACATTGAATACAGTTCGGCAATTCCAAACTGAAGAATCGCTTCAAACAATAGCTGGCGATGCATGACTCAATTCAAACGACATTGCGAGCGGAGGGTAGACATTCTTGTCTGCCTGGAATTCAGGCAGGCTCAAACGACACAGACACAGAATGTCTGTGCGCCCTTTCGATTAACAGAGGTTCCCCCGACCATTTCACGGTAATGTCCCGGCTCCCTGTAACCGAAAACTTTACCCAGTTTGACATCGTGCTAAAGTTT
This sequence comes from Planctomycetaceae bacterium, assembly GCA_016765335.1. Taxonomy (GTDB): domain Bacteria; phylum Planctomycetota; class Planctomycetia; order Planctomycetales; family Planctomycetaceae; genus Rubinisphaera. The sequence continues at coordinate 7,013 of JAESQE010000180.1, read as the reverse complement.
TTGGGATAGAGTTCGGGATTCGGCAGGAATCTCTTATCGGCAGCGAACTGGTTGGGTAGAATGACGCGCATGACCTCAAGTCATACCAAGCTCAATTAATACTTGCGTAAAGCTATCGCCCGTGGTCTTGTACTGACAAGGACTTAGGAGATAGACAACGCGCGAACAAATACGCGAATGCGTATCAGTTGTTGTTCCAGAAAATGTAATGAGATTCCCTGATGTCCCAGCAGATCCGTTTAATTCTTGCCGTCCATAATCACCAGCCGATTGGCAACTTTGACGACGTTTTTGAGAACGCTTATCAGGATAGTTATCAGCCGTTTCTAGATATCCTGGAGCAGTTTCCTGCGGTTCGCATTGCGCTGCACAATTCCGGGAGTTTGCTCGATTGGCTCGAAAAAGCCCATCCCGAATATATTGATCGGCTGCGGCGACTGGTGCAAAGTGGTCAATTGGAACTGCTTGGCGGTCCGTTTTACGAGCCAATTCTGGCGAGCATTCCTTCTCGCGACCGAGTGGGACAGATGCAGGCCTATCGCGATCACCTGGCGAATACTTTTGGAAAACAGCCTCGAGGCATGTGGGTTCCCGAACGCGTCTGGGAGCAATCTTTCACCAGAGATGTTGTCTTTGCTGGCTTCGAATATACAGTTTTAGATGATTTTCATTTCAAAAATGCCGGCTTTGGCGATGAGGATTTGCATGGCTATTTTGTCACCGAAGACGATGGCAAGATGCTTTCGGTATTCCCAATCAGCGAGAAATTGCGATACACGATTCCGTTTGCAGATCCTGAAGAAACAATTAACTGGCTGCGGGAAATCAACGAAAAGCATCCTCAAGCTGTGGTCGCGTTCGGTGACGATGGCGAAAAGTTTGGCACCTGGCCGGGATCAAAAAAACATGTCTACGAAGACGGTTGGCTCAAACGCTTCTTTCAACTGCTGACCAATAACAAAGATTGGATTCGTGTTGTCACTTTCGAACAAGCGGTCGAAGAGGTCGCGCCGCTGGGCCGTTGTTACTTGCCCGATTGTAGTTATCGGGAAATGACACAGTGGGCGCTTCCCACGGAACGTCAGCTCGAATTGATTCACCTGAATCGCGAGCACTCAGAGGATGAAAATTGGCCCGAGGTTCAAGCCCGATTGCGTGGCGGTTTCTGGCGGAACTTTCTTGTCAAGTACCCCGAATCTCACGAGATGTATTGCAGGATGCGGGAAGTCAGCGACCGATTGGATGAACTTTCGAGGCAAGAACTAAGCCCTGCTCATATTGAAATTCTTAATCAGGCTCGCGATCACTTGTACCGCGGTCAATGCAACTGTTCCTACTGGCACGGTGCATTCGGGGGTTTGTATTTGCCTCATTTGCGAAATGCAATTTATCATCATCTGATCGAAGCAGATACTTTGATCGAACAAATTCAGCGAATCGAAAACCGTTGGGTGGAAGTCAGTAGCAGTGATTATAATCTGGATGCCAGGCAAGAGGTTCGTTTGGCAGGGGATCAGTTGGTCGCGTACTTCTCACCAGCTAGTGGCGGGCATTTGTACGAATTGGATGTGCGTGGCTCTCGCGTGAATTTGATGGCGACATTAAACCGCAGGCCCGAACCGTACCACGAAACAATCCTTGCATATGCCGCTGGAGATGCTCAGGGGTTGAACGAAACGGCTGCTGTGTCTGATGATATCACCTTCAAGCAGGACGACTTGCATCTTCAACTTGAATACGACAAGTGGCCTCGGAAAAGTTTAGTGGACCATTTTCTGCCCGTGGGTATTTCCATGGAAGATTTTCAAGCCGGTCGTGGATTCACCGGAGAAACAGAAGTCGCAGTTTTCCAGACAACCCTGAAACGCACCCCTTATCGAGCAGAAGTTGTCTTGTCGCGAAGGTGTCAATGGGGAAGACAAACGCCGAAGTTAACCAAAACGATTGCTTTAGAAACCAGTGCTCCTTCTCAACTTGAAATTAATTATACTCTTGAAGATCTAACACTTGGGGAAACGATTCACTTTGCGGTCGAGTTCAATTTTGCTGCGATGGCTTCTGATGCTGATGACCGTTTTTATTATGGAGATCAAGGAACGCCTCTGGGGCATTTGGGAACCGAACTTGAGCTAGAACAGCACTCTCGCATCGGCCTGGTCGATGAATGGCTGGGGCTGGATGCTTCACTGGAAACCTCGCAGCCGGCAGGCATTTGGGCGTACCCGCTTCGAACGGTTAGCCAATCTGAAGCAGGTTTCGAACTGGTTCATCAAAGCTGTGCAGTGATTCTGCATTGGGAATTCACACCAACAGAATCCACCTGGCAAACCTCAATCAATATGCTCCTGGATACCTCAGCTGCCCAAGCCAGACGCTTAACCCAAACCGCAAAGAAAAAAACGGTGGCGATTGAATCGTAACTGATACACATTCGCGTATTGCATCCAACAATCAGCTCTGTTACTTTGAAGTTGCGAACCCATTGCAACCTCAAGTAATAGATCATGGAGAGCCCAGATGTCATTCTGGCTGCCAGGACGGAAAAAAGACGGTCGAAGACCATTGTATTCTGTGACCATTCACGTCCCCGCAATTCTTCTCTTCGCATTGCTGATGAATTTCCTGAGATTTATTGTTCAATAAAGTAACAAACTGTTCTGATCGTGAATTGAGAGCTGAGAATGTTGCTACATGTTGCATTGCAATCCAGAAAATAAACAGCTTGAACATCCTCAGACGTTTCATTTTCTGACAATCTTCAGCGGATTTCAGGCATTCGCTGAGGTGTTTTAGTAAATGAGCGGTCTGCTTCAAGACACCGGCGGCTAGCGCCTTGCCGCTCACAATGCCCAAAGCAAATGAACAAAAGGGTGGCTGGGCGCAAAGTAAATTTTGAGAAAATTATAGCCAGCCCATGCAAAACTGACTGGACCTCACAGGTAATGGTTATGGCCCCAGAAGTATCCAACATCTGGGGCCAAAACCACTTTCTTTATGCAATCCATAATCTGCAAACACAGCTCAAGTACAACTCAGCAATCGATTGACGCCCCAGCCACCCCTTGATCGAATCAATTGCGTAGCTCGCGAAACATCATTTCGCTCACCTCCTCCAAAAGTTCGCAACTTCAAAACTAGCGTTTCGGGCTGGTATTATTGGCTGATAAAAATATTTTTCTTAGTGCTCTCCGTGTCCTCTGTGGCTTCGTGGTTCAAAACATTAATTGTAACTGAAATCCTCGGATTGCTACCCGGTTCTTGGTCAATTCTTTCGGGTCGCGTTTATGGTTCTTCGATGACAATAACTTCTCGCAGGCGCCCGCTGCCTTCGCGGGGTGGCATGATTCTTAGAACGCACGGGAACCAGACATCGCGTGGAAGCGGTTTGTCTCGCAGAGCAGAAAGGACCGGGATTTTGAGAACTTTGCCTAGTTTTTGATAATGCGAAGCATCGACCGGGTTCAGGAAGATTCTTTTGTTATTGATGTATTTTGCGATCGCTTGAGCCAGGTTCACGTCCAGGTCTTGCCAGAGTATCACGCTGGTGTCTGATTTCAAAACAATGTTGGCGTTGCCTTGCGTTGAAATATGCCGCTCCAGATTTTGTTGAATTTTGAAGAAGGTGACATGATCAGTTGCACGAATATATTCTTGCACCGCGCCCGCAATATCACCCACTTTCAAAGGTGCGAGCCAGGGGTCAGGGAAATCGGGATCTTCGCTGCCTAGTTCTCCTTTGCGGTGTTCATCTTCGAGCATTCGCATCACACGTGAATCGGGGGTCGCTGGCCGACATCGGCTGCGTGCCCATTCACGTAATTCAAACACTTTGTCTTCCATCGTGATCGAAAGTGGCACAATGGTATCGGAAGTATCAAGCATGTTTTTTTGGTTTGGCAATCGGTCATACGTGTAAGCATCGATGACCGCGGAATTCACAATTTGTTCAATTTCTGCACCGCTGTAACCTTCAACTTTGTCAGAGAGTTCATCGAGGTTAAACAGCGAGGGATCGCAGCCTCGTTTCGCCAGATGAATTTGATAAATGTGTTTGCGTTCATGGAAGTTGGGCAGATCAATAAAGAAGATTTCGTCAAAGCGTCCACGACGTAATAATTCTGGTGGCAGAGATTCGATTGAGTTTGCTGTTGCAACAACAAAAATGGGAGCCGTATGTTCTTGCATCCAGGTCAGGAATTGACCAAACATGCGAGTCATTGCTGAATCCTGGTTTTCGTCACTGCCTTGGAGTCCGGAAAAACCTTTTTCGATTTCTTCAATCCACAGCACAGCCGGAGCCATGCTGTCCATCATCCTCAATACTTCTCGCAAGTTGCTTTCTGAAGTCCCGCGACCACTTTGTAACAGGTTCCCAAAATCGAGACGAACCAACGGAAAGCTGAGTTGCCGGGCTATTACGCGAGCAGATAAACTTTTTCCGCAACCTTGGACACCCAGCAAAAGCACACCTTTGGGTTGGCCCACTTTCTTCTTCTGTGCATCGGGACTGAAAGCTTTGACTCGTCTTTGAATCCAATCTTTAAGACCTTCCAACCCGCCGATATCATCAGCCGATTCATCGAGTTCGTGAAACTCAAGCAGGTCGGAACCTTGGAGTAATTGGCGTTTTTCTGAAACGAGTTGCGTCATCGTTTCTTCGCCTAATTCTGTACGACCAGCCAGCACCCGAGAGAAAGCCCGTTGTGCCTGATGCCGGGTTAAGCCAATCACTCCTTTGACCATCCGTTCTAAAAATGTATCCGAAATTTCAAGCGGTTCAGGCAATGCAGTAATAGTATTGCGTAGACATGTTGCCAGTTCTTCAAAGTCGGGCATTGGCAAATGTATCAACGAACAAACTTTTGATAAATTGCCTGGCAGTTTGAAATCAGAGCCAATCAACAGCAACGGATTCGCATCAAAACTTTGTGCCTGATCGAGCAGTCGACGAACAATTTCCGGTTCGTTCATAAAATGTTCGATGTCTTTGGCAAGAAACAAATATTTTCCTGACAGTTGTGTCATCGCATCCAGAAATTGAACTGGTGTGCTCAGAGGATGATTGGTCCCTTCGATCATTGCAGCCACATCAGCAGGTACCAGCCCGGTACTAAGCGACCAAGTTACCAGCTTGAAATCGGTTTGCTCGGATAGATTCGTGATCGCTTCGACCCAGCGTGGTTCATCATCAGTTTGAAGCACAAGCAATGATTCGTGAGCATTGAGTCGGTCCTGAATTTCATCAAGTGTTTCCTGCTTCAACGACATCTGTTTATCCCAATCTGTCTGTTATGCCTTGTCAGCAATCAAGCTGGGTCACAACCCAAGTAATGCTGTCACGCAGTTTATCATACAAATATTGCAGGCTGATTGCTCTTAGCTTCACAGCTTGCCTGCATCTGGGCGGAAAAATCGACACAACCCGTTTTTCAGTCTTTATTTGCGATACCAAATGGACAGTTTGCTGACCGGAGGAGCCAAATACCAACCTAAACTGAAACCGTATGCAGAGGCCAATTTATGTTCCTTTCGATATAAACGTAATCTTACGATGTTGTTCAACAGTTTTGCTTTCTGGATCTTTTTTGCTTTGGTGATGCTGTTGTATCACCGGATGAAGCATCGTGCGCAGAACGTGCTTCTTTTGGTTGCCAGCTATTTCTTTTATGGATGCTGGGACTGGCGATTTCTGGGATTAATCGTACTTTCGACACTGGTTGACTACGCGGTTGCCAACGGAATTCATGCCAGCGATTCTCAAAAACGACGGCGGACATTACTCACCATTTCTATGGTGACGAATCTGGGAATACTCGGCTTCTTCAAATATTATGGCTTCTTTGCCAACGAGCTGGATACCTTGTTTACATCCGTTGGCATCCCAGCGCTGCTACCCAGTTTCCACGTTATTTTGCCTGTTGGTATTTCATTTTATACGTTTCAAACGATGAGTTACACGATTGATGTTTATCGTAAAAACTGTCAGCCGGCCGGCAACCTGCTCGATTTTGCGGTTTATGTTTCATTCTTTCCTCAACTCGTGGCTGGTCCGATTGAACGCGCTTCGCATTTCTTGCCTCAGGTGACATCGCATCGCATCTGGAAATCAGAGTATTTTCAGCAAGGGCTGTTTCTGATAGTGATCGGGTTATTCAAGAAGGTTGTTGTGGCTGACAACATGGCTGTGATTGTCAATTCGATCTTTGAGACACCATTACAGGAGCTGACTGGTCCGGAAGTGCTTGTCGGAGTTTATGCGTTTGCGTTCCAGATTTACGGTGATTTTTCTGGATATTCTTCGATTGCCCGAGGCGTTGCCAAATGGCTGGGCTTTGATTTGATGGTGAATTTTCGCATGCCTTATTTTGCGGTTGATCCCAGTGATTTCTGGCGACGTTGGCACATTTCTCTTTCGCAGTGGCTGAGAGATTATTTGTATGTGCCATTGGGGGGAAATCGTGGCGGGACGTTAATGACGTATCGGAACTTAATGCTCACGATGCTACTCGGAGGATTATGGCACGGAGCAAATTGGACGTTCATTGTCTGGGGAGCGTTTCACGGTCTGATCCTTTGTTTGTATCGAGTTTATTCGCAGTGGAGTAAAGATCGACCTCAAAGGGAACCATCGATCAGGTTCTCTTCGGGGACAATACGTTTGGCGCAGACGCTGGTTATGTTTCATTTAATTTGCATCAGCTGGTTACTGTTTCGGGCAGACACGATGACGCAGGCTTGGGGAATGTTCAGTATTGTGATGACGAATTTCACTTTCACGCCATTAGTTTCGACGATGGCAGGCATGCTTTTGTTTTGTGCAGGTCCGTTGATTGCCTTTGAAGCCTGGCTGGAATTTCGAGGAAAGAACTTCTCTCTGTTTGATGTCCACTGGAGTTGGAGAAGCTTTGTTTATTCGCATGCCCTGATGATGTGTTTCTGTTTTCCGCCACCAGTCGCCGGAACATTTATTTACTTTCAGTTTTAAGAGAATCAGTTCTCCCCCTTACGAAGGG
>JAESQE010000179.1 GCA_016765335.1 Planctomycetaceae bacterium | reverse complement strand
CGCTGCACCAAAATGCCGGTGAACAGAAAATACGGGAAAACGATAATGCGCTTGTAACCGAGCTTGGCTGCGTGTTCGAGGCCGGGCGCAACAAAAGAGATTGGAAAATTGTTCGTGAAAATTCGAACCAAGCCTGGCAGCTATTCAATTTGATTAATGATAAGAACGAGGAAAAAAATCTCGCAAAAAGTCATTCTGATCGAGCTTCCGAACTCATGGCAGAATACAAACGCTGGCAAGATTCTTTTTGAAGATGATTTAACACTAAGGCACAAAGTACTCGAAGAGAATCATTCTTGATAGAGGGTAATGAAATGATGAATCAGGTTAACACAAGAAGTTGTTGCATGTTTTCGTGGGCGATCTGCTTGCTGGTGGTTGTTTCATTCCCGGGTATACTTGATGCCGCAGAACCGGGTGATTTGTTTCTGAACTATATTAAAAAGTCGGCTGCTCAAATGCACGAAGCCGATTCTGCTCCCGGGACTCTTGAAGATTGGAAGTCACAGAACGGAAAGATCCGAAAACAGTTATTGGAATCGTGGGGAGGTTTTCCTGAGCAGGCTGTCCCTTTGGAACCTCAGATTCTGGGGAAGCTGGAACGTGATGGATATCGTATAGAAAAGGTAATTTTTCAGACGTTGCCTGATGTCTGGATGACAGCTAATGCTTATGTGCCTGATCGAAAAGGTCAACTTCCTGCGGTGCTTTGCGTGCATGGGCATTGGCCTGGAGCCAAGCAAGATCCTCATGTGCAGGCGCGCTGTATCGGGTTGGCAAAACTTGGATTCTTTGTATTGTCAGTCGATGCATTGGGAGCCGGGGAACGTGGTGTCGGCAAAGCGTTGGGCGAATATCATGGAGCAATGATTGCAGCGGCACTATTCCCGGTCGGAAAGCCGTTAAGTGGTCTGCAAGTTTACGAGAATGGTCGAGCAGTTGATTATTTATTAACTCGCGATGAAGTTGATGGCGAACGTATAGGGATTACCGGAGCGAGTGGCGGTGGCAACCAATCGATGTATGCCGGGGCTTGGGATACGCGATTCAAAGCGGTTGTTCCCGTTTGTTCGGTTGGTAATTATCAGGCGTACTTGGGAAATGCTTGCTGTATGTGCGAGGTGGTCCCGGGAGCTTTGCAGTTTACTGAAGAATGGGGTGTGCTGGGGCTGACTGCTCCGCGGGCGTTGATGTTTATCAATGCCACTCGCGATTCGATCCCGTTTTCTGTTGTCGAAGCTCGCAAGTCTCTCAAATTGGTTCAACCGATTTATGGTCTTTATGGTCGCGAAAAGAATGTTCGACACACAATCTTCGAATCGAGACACGATTATAATCAGCCGATGCGCGAAGCGATGTACGGTTGGATGACTTTGCATTTGAAAGGCAAAGGGGATGGGATGCCAATCTCGGAACCGGAAATAAATTTGGAGATTCCTGAAACCTTGCGATGTTTTTCCGGGGAAACTCGCCCGGATCATTGGGTGACAATTCCGAAGTTTGCCAAAAACCAAGGGGATTTACTTGTAGAAAAGTATGTTGTTCCCGGGTCAAAATCCAAGTGGCGGCGTATCGCTGAAACTCGCCGGGACAGACTCGATAAAAAAGTCTTGGGCAAAACTTTACCTGATAAAAATGCAACTTCGAAACAGGTTTTCTCTAACAGTTCTGAAGTTCAGGAGATCACATTCGAATCAGAGCCGGGTATTGAACTGACGATGGAGCTAACGCCGACTCAACAATCGGAGAATTCTGGTACAGTCGTTTTGCTTGGTTTGGATAAGCAAGATGCTACTACTTTAGATGAATTGAAACAGGAGTTGATTCAATCAGGCAAGAATGTCGTTATTCCGACTTTGAGAGCAACCGGAGATTTCGCATGGAAAAGTGACAAAATTCGTAATGCTCCCGATCATAACACTGCCCAGTGGTCGCTGTGGTTAGGGCGTCCGTTGCTTGGGCAGTGGGCGCTTGATGTACGAGCGGCATTAAATGCTCTGGAAGCAAACGGCAAGACAAACGGTAAGATCACTGTGATTGGAGTTGGTCCAGCTGGTGTTGTTGCAATTTGTGCAGCTGCAATCGATTTGCGAATTCAGAAGGTCGTTACCATTGGATCGCTTTCAAGTTATCTGACTGATCAGCCGTATGAAAATCAACGACTCGGAACGCTGGCTCCTGGAATTGTACGCGATGCAGGTGACATCCCGCAGTTAGCCGCTTTGATCGCCCCTCGCAAATTGATTATTTCCGCTGGAGTGAACGGGCAGGGAGTGCCGCTGAGTCAAGCAGAGTTGAATCAACAATTCGAGTACACAAAAAAAGTGTATGAGCTGGAGCAGGCCACCAGGAATCTTGTGCTTTTACCTCAAAGCTCACCCACTGAACTGATCAATCTCTTGAGATAGCCTCAGGAAATGTGAGTGGGATTGATTTTTCAATCCGTCCGGCGGTTGGTTAATGTTAACTGCCAACATATTTACCATGGCAATTGCCGCAGCTCTTGTTGAGGATCTCGAAGCCTTTTTTGTAGGTTTCGAAGTCATCAGACTTGGCCCCTTCGGTCATCATCAGGCTGCCTTCAATAAGTTCCCTGCAATAAGTCCGATAGTCTTCCTCATCGGCAAAGACATAATCTTCCTGATTGACGACTTGTCCGATCGCTGCAAGTAAGGCAGCACGGGCCAGAACATCTTCAGAGTTAGACTTCATTTCGTCTTCGCCGCTGATGGTTGTGCGAAGCCAGTCTTGATTTTCTTTGACTTTCTTCATCGACAAGTTGCGGTCTGCGACATCACTAAAAACGGTTTCGTCATCTGAATCGGGGAGTTCTGCTGGTGATCCCCCATCGAGAATTTCAATGATATTAAGGAATGGGGTTTCTGCTTTTTCAAAAGCAGGGCGTCCTCGGCTTTCTGCTGCCATTGCGATGGTTGAGGAAAAATCGCGGACGTACTTTGCTTTGTCTTTCCAAGTGAACTCGCCGCTATGTTGGGCAGCGATACCAGCCATCGCTGCTAAGGTGGCCGCATCAATCTGAATGGCAATAAGTTCTCGGTTGAAGCTACCTACAGATTGCAAATTAGCATTGAGTTTGTTTCGAATGCGTTTGATTTCGCTGACAAGCATTTCATGGCTAATAATTTGGTCCCAACTTTCAGCCGTGGCTGCTTCCTCTTTCTTCATTGACTTGGGGGTATCAGCTGGTTTTTCGGTGGTTGTTGCAGGAGTATCCGCAGTCTCCTGACCTGCAAGCATTGTGCTGTCGGAAGCAATTTTCAGCGGTCGATCAAAAAAGACATCGTAAGGAATGCCGTCGACGTATTTTTGATCTTTCTTGTCATCAGATGACTTGGAAGAAGCAGCTTCTGTGCTGGAGTTTGTATTGCCCGATGCGGATTTACTTTTCGCAGCAGTTTTTGAAACTTGGGTTGCTTCTGACTTTTCTTCTTGTGGTTCTGATCCTCCGCCACAGCCCAAAATGATTGCAATACAAAATAACGCGGCGTATTTTGTTACCAAATTATTATTCCAAAGAGTTTTCATGCTCGTATGCAGCCTACTTATTTATGGTTTTCTAATTAATAATCGTCTACGGTCCGCACAGCAGACCCTCCCTTTGCATTTGCCGTTAAATGACAGGCAGCTTGACAATTTTCATATTTGATTTCCTAGTGTATTGCCCAGCGTAGTCGGTATCAAACAGGAAGAAATAAAATTAACCACGGAGACGCAGAGATCACAGAGAAATTTCAGGTAATTCTTATTTCACTACAATGCGAAACCGTAAATCTCTTGAGTTATATTGATTGATTAGCTGCTGTTTTATGACTCGGTGTCCTCTGCGTCTCCGTGGTATAATAAAATTTATCCATTTATATTTGTGCCCTATCGGGCTTCAAAATCCATTGCCTAAATGTCTGACTTTTAATGTTGGTTGGACGACTAGTAAATTTGTGATCATTATGAAATCAATGACTGTCCCAGGCTTCATCGCTGCCAAGCAATCCCAGAATAAAATTACGATGCTGACTGCCTACGATTACACTTGGGCAGGGATTGTTGACGCTGCTGAAATTGATGCCATTCTCGTAGGCGACACTCTGGGAATGGTGGTGCAAGGGCATGCAACGACACTGCCTGTTACGTTGGATGAGATGATCTATCATGGCAAAATGGTTGCCCGCGCGACCAGGCAAGCACTTGTGATTATCGATCTTCCGTTTTTGAGTTATCAGGTGAGTCCTGAAAAAGCGATTGAAAACGCAGGTCGCATTCTTAAGGAAACCGGAGCCAGCGCAGTGAAGCTGGAGGGAGGCGTTTCTCAAGCGGGAACGATTGCAGCTTTAGTGAATGCGGATATTCCCGTCATGGCTCATGTCGGCTTCAAGCCTCAGTCGGTACGAAGCACCGGGGTGATGGGGAAAATTCAGCGAGACGAGGAATTATTACTTGCAGATGCCCAGGCAGCTGAGCAGGCAGGAGCTTTTGGTATTGTCCTGGAAATGATTGCTGGCCCAATTGCTGCTCGAATTACCGAAAAGCTATCGATTCCTACCATCGGGATCGGATCTGGAGTGGACTGCGACGGACAAGTGCTCGTACTCAACGACATGCTGGGCATGACGGACGGGTTCTCACCCAAATTTCTTAAGCAATTTGCTCAGGTACGAGAAGTCGCCACCCAAGCCATTGAGACCTACGCAGCAGAAGTGAAATCAGGAAGCTATCCCGGGGAAGAACATACTCATCAATAAAGCGACATCCGCAGTTCTCAACAAACAACCAAGGTGGGATACTTAAGGGAACCTCTATTAATTGAATCCCAGAGGTTCTCGAAGGGGGAGAATCCCTTAAGGGTGTGGTGCTTGCACCCATCATCGAGTGCCTGTTGATTCTCTCAAGCACCAAGAAGTTGGGTGAACCTGTCGGTCGCCAATTCTGTGAGTAAGGATAATCTATTGACAACTCTTTACTCCTGGAAATTTGCGTTGTCACCAAGCAAAACTACAAAAGTGTGCAACGTCAAAAATTGCGATTCGGACTGGNATAAAAGAAGTGTCATACCAAACTCAATTAATACTTGTGCGAAGATATCGCTCGTGGCTTTGTGCTGACAAGGACTTAGGAAACATACAACTCGCAAGCAAATACGCGAATGCGTATCACTTCCAATGATTCCTTCTACCGCAGCCAGTCTGGTTTGCCTTTGACTTGGGTTTTGCGTTTGTAGACTTTGTCTTGGCACGTGACGTAGAGTGTGTCGAAGTTCTTGCCTCCAAACACAACATTCGAGAGGAATGCTTTTTGTGGTTTAAGGATTGTGCCACAAGGTCTGGCTTGGGTATCGAAAACTTGCAGGCCAGCTGCTGAGGCAAGGTAAAGTCTGCCATCATCGTCGAAGATCATACCGTCAGACTTAGGGAGTTTTTCGCCTTCCGGGACTTGCACTACTCCGAACTGTGGGCCTCTGGCAGAAAGTGTCCCGTTGGTTTCAACACGGAATGTCCATAACCAGGGGTGATCGTTTTCGGTCACCACCAGGGTTCCTGCACGTGGAGAAAGAATGATGCCGTTCGGCTTCAAGTTGGTGGCAGCAACATGCAATTTACGAGACGGGTCCAGATACATCACTCGCTGATTTCCGGGGTCTGTGAAATAAACTCCTCCTTTGAGGTCTACCACTAAATCGTTGACCCCAACGTTTTCAGCAAGAACTTCAGCCTTGGCCTGGGGGTCTTTTGCCAGATCGTAGACAACAATTTTCTTTCCACCCATTCGGCACGCATACAATTTTCCGCCTGGCCCAAAATAAAGCCCGCTGGTTCGTTCGGCCTGATCGTCGAAAACAGTGATGTTGTCCTGAAGATCGATTTTGTAAATCGTATTTGTAGGGACATCCGTAAAATNGACGTTGCCTTGGGCGTCAGCAGCGGGGCCTTCGGTGAATTTGTATCCTTCGCCAATCAGCTCCCAGNTTNCGTCAGGAATGAGAATTTCCGCCAAAGACATATCTTGAGCAACCAGCGCAGCCGGGAGGCAATAAGATAAGACCGCAAGCATCAGGCATGAAATTACTTTTTGCATGTTATGTTTCCTGTTGATACGCATTCGCGTATTTGTTGACTCGTTGGGGTGGGAATTATCCAGACGAACAGCCCACGCTCTTTTCTCACAATAGCCCTTTTTGCGAATCAGTAAAAGGGCTGGGGAGTTCGAGGCTACTTGCCTTGTTGGTGAACAGCTCGTCTGTTGCATTGAATATTGAAAAGGTTGCCAAACGTTTTTGTCACAAAATCCGTAGAACAGGCAGTGTTTGATCGTGTGTACTGTTTCTCTGTATCAATCCTCAGGAGATCTTTCTACAATTTCAAGCATACAAAGGAATGAGATTCGGTTTTAATCGAGTTCCTACAAACCGCAAATCACTCCGACGACAATAAAAATCGACGGCTCCAATTCTCTTAAATAACCCACAGATTTCATGGCCACCAAGAATACCGTTACATCGTCAACCAATGACGACGAATTGCTTGACTTGAAAAAAAACTGGCTGGCAGCCGTATTGACCTGGCTAATTCCAGGTGCTGGTCAAATTTATCAAGGGCGAACGTTCAAGGGGGTTCTGTTCGGAATCTGCATTCTGGGCATGTTTTTCTGCGGCGTGCAAATGGGCGAAGGCCGCCCTGTTTATTGCTATTACGAGTCTGAAACGGGGGATCGCAACAGACTCGTTATGAGGCATCGCAATTACGGATACATTTCGCAGTTTCTTGTTGGGCTTCCATCAATCCCCGCTTTAATTCAATCTAAGCGATTCGATTCTCCTGCCAATACTTACGACTTGGACAGGCCAATCAAAAAGCCTTTTGAAGGAGTGGTTCGGGCAGGAGTAAATGGTCAGCAGCAGGAAGTCGTTGGTTTGATCGAATTGAAAATGGAACCAGGCCCAAGTGGACCAGAACTGACAGGGAAGCTGTCAGGGACATTGCAGGCTTCAGGAGAAAGTGTCGAATTAGAGTTAATTCAAAGCAACGGAGGAGAATATGGCTATCCTTCACTGGGGCGAAAAATCGCTGCGGACCCTCAAAGGCTCGTCTCTTTGGAAATTGCTAAAGTTGTGCAAGGTCCAGAGGGCCTCGGAAGAGATATTATGGGGACAATCCCCAGGCCTTTTCATAACTGGTATCAAGTTCCTCTTCAGGATTCTGAGCTTCAAGATATGAATGCTCGCTTAGGAAAACGCTGGGAACTGGCTATGGTTTTTACCTGGATTGCAGGGCTTCTCAATATTTTAGCAATTTGGGATGCCTATGAAGGCCCCGCCTATGGGTTACGACCACTGATTGCCTCAGCAGGAGGAGAAGGGGAATCTTCAGGCAACTCACAAGCTAGCCAGCCAAGTGGGCCAAATACCGAAAAGCAGATCGCAGAGCCGGTTACCACGGCATCAACTCCAAACCGACCAGAGAAGCCTTCATCTTCATAATACCTGAGTAACGACAGTACATATTGCCTTAATTCTGTTTCAAAAAAGAGACCCAAGGGTCGAGTAGATCATGAATTTAATTTCAAATTGCATTTCATTTGCTGCCCAGTTCCCGGTGCTTTATTATATGTTTCCGCTCACAGCTGCTATTTCTTTAGTGTATAGCGCGAGTCGGTTCGAAGATCCACAGGCGATTTTGAAAAAATCTTTTCGCCTGTTTATGCAAATCATGGTTTTCATGCTCGGTGTGTTACTGCTACTTTACCTTCTTTCAGCAAATATTTAAGCAGATTTCCGACATGCAGTGACTGAGCGTTCATCCGAGTCGCTCCGGACAATATCATGCGTTCATGTCTGTGGAGCGGTTCGACTCCCCGAAGTTCAAAAGTTTACGTGCGATAACCTTGCATGTTGAGATGATTTTTGCCATATTGCTTGATTCTTCAGGCCGAGCGATCCAGCAGTTTTCACAATATAAGACTGTTTCGTTCCATGCCACCCTTACTGTACAACCGCAGAAGCAGGGTGTCCGCTCGGCAATAATAGTTCGGTTGTCGTACGATGAGGAAGTAGATTCGCAGATGGCGACGTTGACAAAGTCAGATATTCGGAAGTTACGTAAAAAGAAGGCCCGCCTTAAAAGAAAACTGAGTTGTCGGTTTTGCGCTGGTGGTGTCGTACCTCGTCCAGTTTATGTCGATTACAAAGACATTAAAACATTGCGTCAACTTGTTGACCGCGAAGGAAAAATTCAACCACGACGACGGACAGGGACTTCTGCCTTGTACCAAAGAGCTGTCCGACGCGCTGTGCTACGTGCACGGTTCATGGGACTTCTTCCTTACGTCATTGACGAATAAGAATCGGGTTAAATCGCATACAATACTGCCTCGAAAATGCAGGCTGAACGAAGTTGCTGTTCAGCCTGCCTTTTGAAAAAAGAGGCAGTCGGTGCGTAATTGTTTCTGCATTAACCGTAGGTTTAAGAATTCAAACCCCATTTGTCTGGTTCGAGAAGAGCCTGCAATTCCATAGCATCGGTTGATTGGGAAATTTATAAGAATCCCACAACTTCAGTCATGAACTATTAATACATTGTGGCAAGACCACTGAGGAGAGGCACGTTCAATGATAGCTCCAGAGCCAATTGACGTCAGTCAACCGTTACTCGATTCCCCTGAGTTCAGTTACGAACAGATTGCAATACTGGATCAAGCACTCACTGCTGGTCAGGCAGCTGATATTCGCGCGGCTTGGAATGAGCTTAACGCCCGCGCCACTTCAGATCGTGATTTGTTGGCCTGTGGCGTGACCGCATTTTTGCTTGCCGATCTTGATCGTGCAGTCGAATGTCTGGCTCAAGTGCCAAACAGCAGCCTGGGTACTTACTACCGTGGTCTGGCCTTGCATTCGCTGGTTCGCTATGACGAAGCGATTCAAGCTTTCGAAGAGGCAAAAAGCAAAGGCTACGACAACATTCAATGTGACTTGCTGATTGCAGGTTGCATTCGTCTGTCTGGCGACATTGATCAGGCAGAAAGTAAATTACGGGAATTGGCTCGCGATGCAGCGACTCGTGCAGAGTATTCCTACCAGATGGGTTGCATCATGACCGATCGTGGGGATACTTACGGCTCACTTGAATATTTCGAGCGAGCCGTCGATATGGACCCGAACCACTCACGTGCTCTGTTCAATCTTGCTCAGTTAAATA
>JAESQE010000178.1 GCA_016765335.1 Planctomycetaceae bacterium | reverse complement strand
GAAGAAAAAAAAGGAATTACCGCATGATATTTTTACTAAACTCCGTGGTCTGCTAGACCGTTACAATAAACACCATAAATCACTTTTGGAGATGTGGTATAACCTAAGGTCTCGACGCACCCTACACGACTGAATTATCTCAACAATTGTTTGCTGCAGATATTGCAGCCAATACAGTCGCTACAGCAACTCAAAAGCTGGGATCAACCGATTCTATCGAGCAAACGCAGCGATTCCAAGAAATCCGGCGACAGGGCTTAGGGCCAATAACAGCTGTCCGGTTGAACGGGTAAGCTGTTTCTTGTATGACATGTGCTGAGCTTGTGTTGCGGAGCATCTATTCTTGTTCTTTCATTTGCAGCGTATGCCAGTCTTTTGCTTATTCTATTCCAATGCGACTTTGTTTTTTCGAATTGAAGATTAAGGTTTATCATGTCTCAGGTTTCCCGGTTTGTTTTGCCCTTACTGCAATTCGTGATCGCTGTGGTGATCTCAGGCAGTGTAATTCAAAATGCTCAAGCAGAGGACATGCGGGATCAGATTTCCTGGTCTTCTACGCAGCTTAGCGATGTCTTCTTTTCTGAAGGAACCAGCGCAGGGGATTTGAATCAGGATGGTCATACAGATTTGGTGTATGGGCCATTTTGGTTTGAAGGACCGACCTGGAAAACAAAGCACATCATTTACAATCCGAAGCCTTTTGATCCGCACGGCTACGCTGATAATTTCTTTACTTATGTCGATGACATCAACGGCGACGGCTGGAACGATGTGCTTGTTTTCGGATTTCCGGGTCAAGCTGCACACTGGTACGAAAATCCTCAGAATCGAGAACGTCCCTGGGAGAAACATCTGGCGTTGAATGTTGTTGATAATGAATCCCCTAATTATTTGGATATCGACGGAGATGGTCAGCGGGAAGTAATTTGCAGTCAGGATGGTGTTTTTGGATATGCCAATCCCGATCCAAAGAACCCTGCGGCCTTATGGACATTTCATGCAATTACAGGAAAAGTCACCGGCGGACGCTTCACTCACGGGATGGGTGTGGGAGATGTCAATGGCGATGGGCGTATGGACCTGCTGGAGAAATCTGGCTGGTGGGAACAACCAGAAAAAATTGCAGAGGGAAATCTTTGGATCAAACATCCGTTTGCTTTTTCCGGTCCTGGAGGTTCGCAGATGTATGCAACCGATATCGATGGCGACGGAGACCAGGATGTCGTGACCTCGTTGGCGGCACATGGTTATGGAGTCGCCTGGTACGAACAGGTTGAAGGGCAAACATTCAAACTACATTTACTCGTGGGAGCATCCACAGCTGACAGCCCTTATGGAGTGCTGTTTTCTCAGCCCCATGCTTTGGAATTAGTCGATATTGATGGCGATGGTTTGAAAGACATTGTCACAGGAAAACGATCTTGGGCGCACGGTCCACACGGCGACCCGGAACCGAACGGCAACGCTGTTTTATACTGGTTTCGATGTGAACGGTATCTTGATGATAACGGAGTCAAGCAAGCCCGGTTTGTGCCTCAGTTGATTTCTCGTGAGCAAGGCGTTGGCGTCGATGTTCAAGTTCATGATATGAATGGCGATTCGATCCCAGATATTATTGTTGGAAATAAGCTGGGAGCTTTCGTGCATTTGCAGTCTCGCAAGAAAGTCAGCTTGGCAACGTGGAACAAGAACCAGCCGATCCGAAGAGAATTAACAGCGAAGTTGGACCAAAAGGCTTACGCAGATGACGACGGAAAAACTCCTGAAGAAGCCGCCCAGGCGATGACCGTCCCAGAAGGTTTCCATGTCGACTTGATTGCTGGCGAACCAAATTTGCACCAGCCGATTTCGTTCTGCTTTGATCGAAAGGGCCGAATTTGGGTCGCAGAAGCTCATACCTATCCGCAGCGTGCACCCGAGGGGCAAGGCAAAGATCGCATCGTTGTCATGGAAGATGTCGATGGCGATGGAAAGTTCGAAAAGCAAACCGTCTTTCGAGAAGGACTGAATTTGGTCAGCGGGATGGAAGTTGGTTTTGGTGGTGTTTGGGTCGGAGCTGCACCGTATTTAATGTTTATTCCCGATCAGAATGATGATTTAATTCCGGATGGGCCAGAGCAGATTCTCCTGGATGGTTTTGGATATCACGATACTCACGAAACATTGAATTCGTTTATCTGGGGGCCGGATGGTTGGTTGTATGGTTGTCATGGCGTGTTTACTCATTCCAATGTTGGCAAGCCGGGAACTCCTGATGATCAGCGAACCCCGATTAATGCGGGCGTGTGGCGGTATCATCCGATACGGCATCAATTCGAAGTTTTTGCATGGGGGACCAGTAATCCCTGGGGAGTCGATTTTAATGATCAAGGGGAAGCGTTTTTAACTTCTTGTGTGATTCCGCATGCGTTTCATGTGATCCCCGGTGCCCGGTATCGCAGGCAGGCTGGGCAGCACTTTAATCCGTATGTGTACGATGACATCAAAACGATGGCTGACCATCTGCATTATGCAGGTAACATTGGTGATCATGCCTGGTGGGGACGAAATGCTCCAGCTGGTCATAGCGAAACCTCGCTGGCAGGTGGCGGGCATGCTCATTGTGGGGCCCTGGTTTATCGTGGTGACAACTGGCCGAAATCTTATCGTAATTCTCTGTTAATGTTCAACGTGCATGGCAATCGTATGAATAACGACTTGTTGCGAAATGACGGGGCGACTTTTATCGCTTCTCATGGAGCAGATGCACTTTTTGCGAACGATCATTGGTTCCGAGGCATCAGTTTGAAAGTCGGGCCAGATGGAGCAGTCTACATGATTGACTGGTATGATAAAAATGCCTGTCATCGAAATCAGCCCGAAGTTTGGGACCGAACCAACGGACGAATGTACCGAGTCGCTTACGGAAAACATGCCCCACGCTCAACAGATATTGCAGGTGCATCCGATACAGACTTGATCCAGTATCTGGGACACGAAAATTCCTGGCATGTGACCATGGCACGCAAAGAACTGCAACAGCGGTACGGAAAAACTGATATCAAGCAGCCGAAAAAGAAATTGGTACTTGCGGCCTTGAGAAAAGTAATTGATACGCAGAACGATGAAACATATCGCCTTAATGTTCTGTGGACCTTGCATGCCTTAGGGGGCATCGATCCGGCACAGGCACTGGCCTTGTTGAAAGATTCGCAGCCTTCGGTAAGAAGCTGGATGGTTCGGTTGGCAACGGAATCCCGCAATACGCCGAGTGAAATTCTCGCTGCGTTTGAGGAAATGGCGAATTCAGAACGTTCATTGGTCGTGCGAAGAGAACTTGCTTCGGCATTGCAGAAAATTGAATTGGCTCACCGATGGAAATTGACAGAAGCTTTAATGGCTCATCATGACAGTCAGTACGATAAAGTGATCCCGCTTCTGATTTGGTATGGCGTGGAACCNTTGGTCGTTTCAGATACTCAGCGGGCATTAAAACTGGTTGAGAAATCTCACATTCCATTGGTGACAAGTTATATCTTTCGCCGGGCAGCTTCTTCCCCTGAAACGATGCCCATCTTAGTTGAAGCACTGGCTCAGATTAATGATCCGAAGTTGGCAAAACAGGTTGNCATTGAACTGGAAACAGCATTGAAAAGTTTAGGCAAAGTGAACATGCCTAAACAGTGGCCTGAAATTTCAGCCAAGTTGGCAGCCAGTGACGATACCCAGGTTCGCTCAGCCGTTCAGTCGATTTCTGTGAAGTTTGGAGACCGTTCGATATTCCCGGTCCTACGCAAAGTTCTAGCGGACAGCAAAGGTGATATCGCGACCAGAAAACGAGCGTTAAGCGTGCTTGTGCAGGGCAAGGATCAACAAGCGGTACCCCTATTGATTGGATTNCTCGATCAGTCAGCATTGCGATTAGATGCTCTCAAAGCCTTGTCAAACTTCGATTCAAATCAGATCCCGGCTGCAATTCTTTCGCACATCAATAAANGGAATTCGGCAGAGCAATCGACTGCTGTTTCAACACTTTGCTCTCGTGTCAGTTTTGCAACCAGTTTGTTTGATGCGATGAAAGCAGAAGCAATTCCTCGTTCGTATGCAACTGCGGTGCATATTGCTCAGGTTCAACAGCTTGGTAATGCTGAGTTAATCAAGAAAGTGGAAGCAATTTGGGGATCGATTCGTCAGACACCCGCAGAAAAGCTCAAACAGATTGCTGCGTTAAAAAAACAATTAACAGCAAATAGCCTGGCGATGGCAGATCGTTCTGCTGGTCGTGTTGTGTACAACAAAACTTGCGGCCAATGTCATCAGCTGTTTGGTCAAGGAGCCAAAGTTGGTCCCGATTTAACCGGAAGCAACCGCAAGAAACTGGAATACCTTTTGGAAAACATGGTCGATCCGAATGCGTTGGTTGGTAAGGATTATCAAACGATTTCCATTGCGACAGCTGACGGACATGTTGTGACCGGATTAATCAAAGAAGAAAACGATACCGCAGTGGTTCTCCAAACTGTGGAGGAAGTGGTTACGATTCCTAAAAGTGAAATCGATGATCGTTCTCAGACTTCACTTTCGATTATGCCCGAGGGACAACTGAAAACACTTTCGAAAAACCAGATTCGTGATTTGATTGCTTATTTGCAGAATGATTATCAGATTCCACTTCCCGGAGAAGGACCAGTATTCAACGAACAGAACAGTGTTGTTCCTGGTGCAATCGAAGGGGAGTCTTTGAAAGTTCTCAAAGTGGATGGCGGAGTAGCTCAGAGTCAATCCATGATTACTTTCGTGAAGTCTCGCTGGAGTGGGAAAAGTCATCTGTGGTGGACCGGGGGTAAACCGGGAAGTACTTTGCTATTAGAATTTTCTGTGAGCAAGACTGGAAAGTACGAGATCTTTACCGTTCTGACCAAAGCTCACGATTACGGAAAAGTTCGTCTAAAAATTGATAGCCAGAATCCAGGAGCTGAATTTGATTTGTATAATACCCCTGATGTCATCAATACCGGAATTGTTTCTTTGGGAATGTTCGAATTAGAAGCTGGGAAACATCAATTGGGCGTAGAAATTACGGGCAAGCATCCAGAAGCTGTGCCTGCTTTTATGTTTGGGTTGGATTATCTTTATTTGGCAACACCGCAGGCAACTGCCACCAAATAGTAGTCAGCAGAATTGTTTGCAAACACGCATTCGCGTATTTGCTCGCGCGTTGCCTGTTCCCTAAGTCCTTGTCAGTACAAGGCCACGGGCGATAGCTTCTCGCATGTATTAATTGAGTTTGGTATAAGATACCGTTGTGTTTTCAGGTTATGTGGAATCTGTGCAGAAAAGATCAGGAGTAGCTGATGTGGTTTTTGGGTGGAAAAGACTGGAATGTCGTAGGAATCATGTTCGAAAAGACGGATTCTTACTCGATTAACGCGAACCGTGCGAAGGGAAAGAACGCGGAGACCGTAAAAACTCGCGTGAAGGTCCATGATCGAACGATTCTTTGGATTGTTTATAATCAAAAAGGAGCGATCCTCGAAAGTGGTCATGGTAGAGGAGTTCATCACATTCCGGCAACAAAGGTGAAGGAACTTGAAAAAGTTCTCCATACGAATCAGTCCATTCGAGAACTTCTACGAATCCTGGAGAATGGGCAGTCCAAAAAGGCGGCTCAAAAACTGATCTGGTCTGGATACCCGGTGCGTCCTGCTGCTCCTTCTAGTGAGTAATGACAGATGAAATCAGGATGAACGGAATTTTCCGGAGTTGTTCATGGGACCGATATTTAAAGCACTACTGAGTTCAAAGCTTCTTGGTCCGATTTTGCGACCGGTTCTTCGCCCGTTGTTTCGTGTGCTGATGGGACTGATTGCGATTCCGGTCTTTCGTTTTTTGCTGCGAAAGATTTTTCGGGTTCAGGAATTGGATGAGGGATTGGAAAGAGACCTTGAGCAGTGGTTCAAGGCGACTTTGGTTCTGCTGGCTGCCACCAAGAATATGGAGATGGTACTGTTCGGTTCGTTGTTTGGCATTGCTACGGATGCTTCCGCGGATTGGAATAATCCTTGGATTACCGGGATGCGGATTATGATGGCGATCGGGGTGATCGAAATGATGCCCGACCAGGAATTGTTTGCTATCATTCATCCTGGTCCTCCCAAATTAAAATATGACCGGGAGAAGGGATTGTGGAAATGTATTCGTGAGCAGCTCCGTCCTGTGATCAAAGGAATTGCTTGCCAGCATTTGAATCGAGCTTCTCCGGTGCTTGCCATTATGTGCACTATATTTGCAGGAACCGCAGGTTGGGTCTGTTTTGGATTGGCGATTACGCAGTATCTGATCATCGGCTTGATGACATCTCGGGATAAAGCTTTGGATGCGCTTTCGGAGTTTGATCGACAGGTGGCGATCCGACGGAAGCAGTTCCAGGAAGAATTTGGTCTGGAAGAAGAAAAAGAGAAAAAAGAATCGCAGTCACCGAGTGAACAGGAAGTCTTTGGTCCTTTCCCGGCAGAAGTTCCCGGTGAGCTTGCAAAGGAAATGTCTTCCAGTTAATACGGGAATATGTCAGTTTAATTCCCTTGCTGGATAGTGAAATGATGGTCATCTCTTGTGGGGACCTCTATTAATTGAACCCCAAGGGTTCTCGAATACTGTTTGGTTATAATAAACATCTCAAAAACCCCCTCTAACTCCCCCTTCGTAAGGGGGAGTACCAATTCATAGAGGTTCCCTTCTATGACCAAAACGGAGTAAAAAGGCCCGATGGAGAGGACAAATCGAATTCAGGTACTCAGCTCGGCTGTTGTGAATAAAATCGCAGCTGGTGAGGTGATTGAGAGGCCGGCAAGTGTCATTAAAGAGCTGCTGGAAAACAGCCTCGATGCGCTCTGCACTCGCATTGATGTAGAGATCGAGTTAGGTGGCACAGAACTGATTCGTATCGTTGATGATGGCGAGGGCATGCTTCCTGAGGACTTGCCTTTGGCTGTGACTTCTCATGCGACCAGCAAGTTAAAGCAGGCTGATGATCTGTTTTGTGTGAAGACGATGGGGTTCCGAGGCGAAGCACTGGCTTCGATTGCGGAAGTCAGTAAGTTTTGTATTCGTTCCCGAGCAGCTGAAAATGAGATTGGGGCAGAGCTGGCTGTGGATTGTGGCACCAGAAGTGAGATCACTCCGGTCGGTTGCCCTCAAGGAACTCAAATAGAAATTCGTCATCTGTTTTGTAATACTCCTGTGCGTCGAAAGTTCCTGAAAAAGCCAGGGACAGAATTTGGTTACATTTCGGATCAGTTTACAAGAGTCGCTTTGGCTTGTCCGCGATTGCAAATGTCGCTGACTCATAACGGAAAAAGTGTTTATCGACTGCCTGCGACACACGATTTGCTCGAACGCTTGCGATTGTTTTTTGGTTCAAAAACTGTTGATCAGTTAATCCCGGTCGAAGCAGAACATTCCGGCATTCGCTTGTGGGGTTATGTCGGTCATCCGGCGATGAATAAATCGACACGGAAATCGCAGTATCTGTTTCTGAATGGTCGGTATATTCAAGATCGTTCGTTGTTGCACGCGTTGAAAGAAGCTTATCGTGGACTGCTGATGGTCGGACGACATCCGGTGGCCTTTCTGTTTTTAGAAATGCCCAGCGATCAAGTTGATGTCAATGTGCATCCCACAAAATCTGAAGTCCGCTTTCGTGATTCTCAGTTGTTATTCCGCTTGCTGCTTTCGACGCTTCGCACAAAGTTTCTGCAATCGGATTTGCATAGCGAGTTGTCTATCAACCAGCCAACTCGGGGATTCGAAAGAAAAACAGAAACAAAGCAAGCCAAGGTAGAGCAGGATCTTGTCAGTTGGGCCAAGGTTCAACTCGAAAAACAGGTAGCTCATCCAACAGCTCCGCCCCTTGCTGATCAGCCAGCGTTGGGGACTTCTACGACAGGGTTAGAATCGTCTGCTGGTTCCTTTGCATCAGCAGTGGGAGAGCATCGTCCGGATCAGACAAAGCAGCCGATGTCCGAACTTTATGGTAATCAACTCAATGGTCCGGCAGGAAATTTGGATGTCGGAAATGCTCCATCGCAGATTCCTCCTCATACGCCTGGGCAAAATGTTGAGCCGGCAGCTGCAACTCAAGCTTCTCATTTGGATTACACGCGACCACAGATTCAGGCTTTGCAGATAGATGATTGTTATATTGTTCTCAAAACCGATCAGGGGTTAACCGTTATCGATCAGCACGCCTTGCATGAGCGTGTGCTTTACGAACGGTTTCGGCACAAAATTCTGGATGAACGTGTCGAGGTCCAGAAGTTGCTGGTGCCTGTGACCATTGAAATGGATGCAAAACAGTGTTCGCTGTTATTGGATCATCGAGAAATGTTACAGGAACTTGGGTTTTGCATTGAAGAATTTGGTCGTGGGATGGTTGCGGTTTCGAGTCATCCGGTGTTTCTGGGGAAAAATGTGATCGAGGATGTTGTTCGCGATTTTGCAGAGAAGTTTGATAGTTCTGCGAATGTGACTCGCCGCGAACTGCTTGACGAAACCTTGCACATGATGGCTTGCAAAGCAGCGATCAAAGCTGGGCAGCAGTTGACACCCGAAGAAATCATCAGCTTACTGGCTCAACGCGAAGGTATAGAAGATGCTCACCATTGTCCGCACGGTCGTCCGACAGCATTGATTTTAAGCCGAGAAGACCTTGATCGACAGTTCGGTCGGCTTGGGGCATAGAGTTTTACGAAGGCTGTGTCGCCGATCGTTTTGCAACTGACGGATAGCTCATACGATCCCGTTTAGGGTCGTGTGAGTGCCACAGGCACCCGAGTGGAGTAGGCCGGAATATACCTACTTCGAACAGAATCTGCATGAGATGAAAACTNACTCTTTTGAGTGCTGCTTTCATTGAACACAAAGCAATTCCGGCAATCCTGCTTCCTGGTCAATTCCTCGGGTTGCTACGCAACACAGACGACCCTGGACGGGATCGTCTGTGCTACCCCGGTACCCACAAATCAGCAAATCCTAATTACGATTTGCGTTCTAGAGCAATCATATCGCCTCTTTTTTGTGCGGTCACTCCGGCTGGGAGATCGAGCCTTGCCTGCTTGTTTTGAGTAAACCGGGCAAGACTTTCCCAGTGATGAGAGTTCATTTTTTTTCTGGGCCATTGCTGATCGATCCAAAGAGATCGAAAGAGTTCTTTCACGAGTACCGAGGGAGCAGTTTGCAAAACGGATGCTTTGAGGCGAATCAAATCTTTATCGATACTAATGAGACAATCCTGGGAGAGTNGGTTGATGTCGNGCTGAAGGTGTTCAAGAGTTTGTGTGACTTGCTCGGAGAGTTGAGTCAGGTGCTTCGTTGCTTGCGGATTCAATTCTTGCAGCATTGGCAGTAGTTCGTGCCTGATTCGATTGCGGGTATATTTGGGATCCTGATTGCTCGCATCGGTGCGAAATTCCTGGTTCAAGTCTTGGAGATAATCCAGAATTTCTGATCGGCTTACCCCCAGCATCGGGTGCAATAACGTAATTTGCTGAGAAGTTGTCTTGCTATCTAGCGGTTTGTATTTGATTGATCTACAAGCTGGGATGCCTTTTAAACCTTGGATGCCTGTGCCTCGAATAATGTGATGCAAGACCGTTTCTGCCTGATCATCTGCATGATGCGCCAGGCAGATGATTGATGAAGATTGTTGCTGGGCTGTTTGAGCCAGAAATTGGAGTCTTTGATCCCGAAGTGCTTCTTCATTGTGTAAAGCAGTGGACGAGGCTGAATCGGTTTGCTGTTCTGGAGTGCCAATGATGCAATTCAAGCCAAGTTGCTGTGATAATTGTTCTACCCACAAAGCATCTTCTCGAGATTGCTCGCCGCGAGTTTGATGATCGAAATGGGCAATGGTCAGCTCTGTTTGAAGTTCTTTTTGCAGTGCATGAAAGCCTCTGAGCAAAGCAACGCTGTCTGCTCCCCCGGAGACACCGAGCACAATTGAACTGCCCTGGATATCTGGAATTCTTTTTTTAAGTTCTTGAAGAAGTTTTTTTTTCAACAAAGACATAGCAGACCACGAAGTAATAGGAGCGAAAATAGAGTTAATAGAGAGTGTCTGTGCAGTGCATCCAGAGTTGTATCCTGTTGGGCGTCTGATTAGTATAAGCGAAGGATATTCCAGTATTCACCGGGAGTCCAGAATCTAAGGACNTTCGAGGAATTGTTTAGTTTAATATACACCTCTTATAATAAAAGGGAGACATTCGTCGATAAGACGAGTGCCCGATGCAGAATTTTCGGAGAGAGTTTTTCTGTGCATTGAGAGAAGTAGTTTCCGGAAAGAGTATCAGGATTGATACTGTTTCGGAATCCATGAAAAGAGAACTGGGACCAAGCGGGTCAGGTGAATGGAACGATGAATTATTTGCTGTTCACAATTGTGGGGATGCTGTTCGTGCTCGGGGTGATTGTTCATCGCGGATTCGTACAGGGTTGGAGTACGCCTAAGTTATTTGAGAATCAAGTTATTTCTCTTACTCAAAGTTTAGCGTTTCAAATGTTTGTTAAGAACACAGCCATTTCTCGTAATCGATTGACAAGTTGTTGCCAACGAACTGTTGAAAAAACATCGAAACTGGTTCTATTCAGGACAGTTTATCAAATTGATGTTCGTTTATTGGCATAGTTTTTTATACCCATCTCGTTATATTGTGACGGTTTTCTTTGGAAACGGGAACGATAAAGTTTGCCCTCTCAGGCAGTTTCATGAATGTACTTCACTAGAAAAATTTCAGCGAGATTCCATAATCGAATCGGGCAGAATGTCTCCCATACGGAGTAATACCGATGGGACCAGAAGTATATGTGGCAGCAGTTGTTGCCTTAATAATTGGCTATTTTATTGATCGCATCAGGCTTGGTGCGGGCTATCGCACGAGTGATCAACTCGTTGAAGACGCACGCCGCGAATCCGAGTCGATTAAGAAAAATGCTGAACTCGAAGCCAAAGAAGAGCTTCTCAAACGCCGCGAGCATCTTGAAACCGAATTAAACGGTCAACGTAATGAAATACGAAATCAGGAACGTAAAATTGATAAACGGGAATCGTTGATCGAAGGGATTAAGGATGACGTTGAAAAACGAGAACGCATGGTAGAAACAATGCAATCTCGTTTGAACGAAAGATTAAAATCGGCTGAGCGTCGTGAAACCGAGCTTGGAAAATTACTGAAGCAGGAGCAGGAAGAACTCTATAAAATCAGTGGTTTGAAAAAAGAAGAAGCTGCCAGCCGTCTTATTGATCGCCTCAAAACCGAACTCCGCAACGAGACTGGTGAAGTGATCATGAAGCACGAAGCAGAAATCAAAGAGAAATGTGACCGAACAGCCCGAGAAGTGATTGGTATGGCGGTTCAGCGATACGCTTCGGCTCATACATCCGAAACAACGGTTGCCAGTATCGACATCCCCAGTGATGAAATGAAGGGGCGAATTATTGGTCGTGAGGGACGTAACATTCGTGCTTTTGAAAAAATGACCGGCGTGGATGTGATTGTTGATGATACTCCGGGAGTCGTCATTATTTCTGCATTTGATAATGTTCGCCGCGAAATAGGGAAAATGGCTTTGCAGAAACTGATTCAGGATGGGCGAATTCATCCGACCCGGATAGAAGAAATTGTCATTGAATGCCAAAAAGAAATGGAAGATCGGATTATAAAATTCGGTCAGGAAGCAGCTCAGGAAGCTGGTGTGTTTGGATTGCATGACAAGCTGATCCAGTTGATGGGACGTATGAATTTCCGTGTCAGTTATAGCCAAAACGTATTGCGTCACTCGATTGAAGTCGCACACTTAACCGGGATGATGGCTGAGCAACTGGGACTGGATGGCGATTTAGCTCGTCGTTGTGGATTCACTCACGATATCGGCAAAGCTGCGGATCATGAAATGGAAGGTGGGCATCCAGCCATCGGGGCAGAATTGCTGAAGCGGTACAACGAAGGGGAAGAGGTCGTTCATTCAGCTGCGGGTCATCATGATGATATCCGACCAGAATACATTTACACGGTGTTGGTTGCAGCTGCGGATGCAATTTCTGCTGCAAGACCTGGTGCCCGTCGAGAGACCCTGGAAAAATATGTTAAACGGCTCGAAGAGTTGGAAGCCCTGGTTTGCGGTTTTCCCGGTGTCGAGCAATGCTACGCAGTTCAAGCCGGTCGAGAAGTACGAGTTATCGTTGATCCACGAGAAGTTAATGATCGGCAGGCGGCGTCTTTGTCCAGAGATATCGCCAAGGCTGTTGAGCAGAACTTGACCTATCCCGGGGAAGTGAAAGTCGCAGTCATGCGAGAAACCCGTTCGATTGAATATGCTCGATAGAAACTGGTCTTAGTAGTCCAACTATCGTTAAAGATCAGCCATTTGAGTGGGGGCTTTTGATGTCCCGATTGAGAAGCAAGTGAAAACGAACAGATTTTATTTTACCACAGAGACACGGAGAACACCGAGTTAAAAAAGTAGCAGTAAACAATCAATACAACCCAAGAAATATACCGTCTTGTTTTGCGAAATAAGAATCACCTGATTTTTTCTCTGCGACCTCTGTGTCTCCGTGGTTTATTCTATTTCTTCCTGTTTGATACCGGCAACAATGGGTGAGACGCCAAGAAATCATATTCCAACAATCATTAAGCCACCTGCCATTTAACACGAGTCGATAGAAACTTTGGTTTTGGCCCGTCAAGCGAACCTTGCAACATAATAAAACGATGAATCACCTCCCCAATTATAAAGAGTTCTGCGAGCAGGCATCTGGTTATTCTTTGGTACCTGTGTATCGTCGGTTAACTGCGGATTCCCTGACCCCGGTTGAGGCCTATCGCCGAATGAACAAGGGAGAGTATTCGTTTTTATTCGAATCGGTCGTGGGCGGGGAGAAAGTTGGACGTTATAGCTTTTTAGGAACCAATCCCTTTGAGATGATCAAGGCATCTGGAAATGATGTCGAAGTGATCGATGCTCAAGGGACGAAACACGTGCAAGCAGACGACCCCTTGGAACTGCTGGATGAAATGCTGGCGAAATATCGCATGGCTCCTCATCCTGAATTGCCACGATTTTGTGGAGGAGCCGTTGGGTATGCCGGTTACGACGTTGTCAGGTATGTCGAGCACTTGCCCGATGCCCCAGAAGATGATCGAAGAATCCCTGATTTGCTGTTCGGGTTTTACGATCAAATGGTCGTGTTTGATCATATTCAAAAGACCGTCATCGTGGTTGCGATGGCACGCATCGAGGGAACAGACCTGAAGCAGGCTTACGAGCAGGCGATGGAAAAGGTCGATACACTTTGTGATCAACTTTCTACAAATGAAAACCCGATACCTCCCGAAGATGTTGCACTGGATTCAGAAAAGTCCCCGGAGTGGACAACCAACTTTCCGCAAGCTGAGTATGAATCAGCCGTCGAGCAATGCAAAGAATATATTCGAGCGGGAGATATCTTTCAGGTGGTGCTGTCTCAACGCCTGAAGATCCAGACGGATGCGTCAGACTTGGCGATTTACCGAGCGCTGCGAGTGGTGAACCCCAGTCCGTTTATGTTCTTAGTAAAGACTCCTGAAGCGAATTTGATTGGTAGCTCTCCCGAGATTATGACACGGGTTGTCAATGGCGAAGTGACCGTTCGTCCGTTAGCCGGGACGCGTGTGCGAGGGGCGAATGCGGAACAGGACCGACAGTTAGAACAGGAATTATTAGCTGATCCAAAAGAACGAGCCGAGCATGTAATGCTGGTGGATCTTGCCCGCAACGATGTGGGGCGAATTGCTCAGTACAAAACTGTTGAACTGAAAGATGTGATGGTTGTTGAGCGTTATTCTCATGTGATGCATATCACTTCGAATGTGACCGGACAACTGAAACCCGGCTTGACTGCGTTGGATGCGCTGCGGGCAGCTTTACCAGCGGGAACAGTTTCGGGAGCACCCAAAGTTCGAGCGATGGAAATCATCGACGAATTTGAAAAACACCGTCGTGGCCCGTACGCTGGAGCAGTCGGCTACATTGATTTCACCGGAGATATGGATACCTGCATCGCACTGAGAACGATTGTTAAACAAGGGCGAGATGTTTACGTACAGGCGGGCGCGGGGCTTGTGGCAGATAGCGTGCCTGAAACGGAATATCGTGAAACACTTAGCAAAGCCCGTGGCCTACTCAAGGCAATTGCGATAGCCCAAAATCAATTATCATCGCGCGAGTAAGCAATCGCCTTGCCAGTCTTCAGGGGATCTCTATTAATTGAATCCCTGAGGTTCTCGAATACAGTTTGGTTATAAGAATAATTCAAAAACCTCCTCCCACTTCCCCTTCGTAAGGGGGAGAACCAATTTTCAGAGGTTCCCATTAAATTGTTCTTGAATTACTTAGCATCTGGAGAAGACTTATCAATGAGAAGAATCAAGCAGGTAATATTGATTTTGTTTGTAATTTTCGTTGCCTCTTCGGTTCGGTTACAGGCTGCGAAGATTACCAAAAAGTCTGGATCGACATTGGGCAGGTGGCAAACTCTATTTCGTGCAACAAACGCAGTGGGAACCCGGCAGCTTCCCGAAAAGTCACCTCTAAAATCTCTTGATGAATTTACCATCACCGGGGCTTATGAAAAACATGTTAACCGATTGAATCAGGTTGTCTGTGATGGTCAATGGGGGATTTCTCAGGGTGTTTTGTCCCAGATTTCTGGTCGGGCAGCTGCAATTAAAATTGGGCGAGCAAAAGAGTTCGAATTAGAAGCCGGGATTCAAGCGGAAGGTGTTGGAGGCTGGTTTATTGTTTTTGGCTATGATCAAGGTCACGGGTATGGCGTGTATAATGTCACGATGAATCAGAGTGGCAGTCCATGGTTTATCACTGAATTTCGAGATGGCAAAGGGATTTTAGATTCTGACAAGGAACTGGTCCGTTATGAATGCAAAGGGAAAGAGACATTGAAGCTGCGTGTCGTAAACGAAAAGGTATCGCTGAGCATTGGTAACCGGAAAATCATGGAAGATGTCGAACTGGCGGGAATTCATGAGGGAGATATCATCTTGGGGACCTATGATACGAAGTATGGCCCGAAGCCTGTCAAAATCTACGGAATTCGTTTGCGAACCCCCAAGTAGGTCAATCGATTTGAGTAACCAGTATGCCACAACAGAGAAGTGAATCCACTCCGATGGAATCGGAAGCCGTTTCAATTAAAACAGCGAACCCGCGATCAGTTTATGTGCATGTACCTTTTTGCCTTCAGCGATGTGGCTATTGTGACTTTTCAATTTTGGCAGGTCGTGACGATCTTATTCCACGGTATTTAGAATCGCTCGATCTAGAGATTTCTCGAAGTTTAGAGCATCTTATTCAACCCCCAGTACTTGATACGCTTTTTGTCGGTGGAGGAACGCCGACCCTGCTCTCTCGGTCTGAACTAGAGAAATTGTTTTCGATTCTTTTTAAGCATTTTCGTCTGGAACCAGATGCAGAGTTTTCAGTCGAAGCCAACCCCGATGGTTTGACTGACGAACGTCAACAAGTGCTGGCTCAATTTGGTGTGAATCGAATCAGCCTGGGTGTGCAGTCGTTTGATGCAGAGGTTTTGAAGCGTCTGGACCGGAAGCATACTCCAGAAAATGTGATTGAAATCTTTGAGCAGCTTTCAAAAATGATCCCGAATATTTCACTTGATTTAATTTACGGTGTGCCCGGTCAGTCTTTTGAGAGTTGGCAGGAAACACTTCATCAGGCGATTGCGTTAGATCCTGCGCACATTTCGATGTATGCGTTAACATTTGAAAAAGGGACTGCGTTTTGGACCCAGCGATCCAAGGGGCAACTGATTCAAGTGGAAGACTCGTTAGAGGTCCGCATGTATCAATGGGCCATCGAGCAGTTGAAATCGCGGGGCTATTCTCAATATGAAATCTCTAACTTTTCGAAACCATCAATGGAATCTCGCCACAATTGTGCGTATTGGTTAGGGCAGTCGTACTGGGCCTACGGGCCGGGAGCTTCGCGGTTTGTCGACGGGGTTCGAAGCACCAATCATCGTAGCTCGTTCACTTGGATGAAACGAATCGAAGCGGGTGATTCGCCTGTCGATATTTTTGATGAACTCAATACAGAACAGCGGGCCCGCGAATTGATTGCAATTGGCTTAAGATATCTGCCGGGGGTTGAGAAATCGAGAATCGAAGAGCAAACCGGGCATCGAATAGAAATCTTGTTGGGAAAAGAGCTGGTCAATTTGAAAGAAAGAGGCTGGATCGAGGAAACCAAATTGTGCATTCGCCTCACCTCCGAGGGAAAGCTGTTTGCAGATGCCGTTGCATGTGAAGTCATATAAACGATCGGTAAAGTAGGACGGAATATTCCGAGTTCAAACGGAATTTGTATGAGATGAAAACTTAATCTTTCGGGTGTTGCCCCAAATGAACACAAAGCAATTCCGGCAATCCCGCTGAAGGAGAGGCTTCTTGGTCAATTTCTCGGGTTGCTACGCAACACAGACAACCCTGAACGGGATTGTCTGCGCTACCCGGTTGATTAAGTTAAAAACCCCTCTCACTCCCCCTTCGTCAGGGGGAGAATCAATTTCCAGAGAGATCTCCTTAGGTGAGGATTTGTTCCTATCTTACCTTGTGAGGTGTCTGAGCTGCTATTTCTTGCGAATAATAATAAAAAATGCGATTTTCCAAGCCCTTGGCTCCCTATTTCTTGTACAGAAGGTACTGAATTGAATGGACTAACAATTCCGTTTTGAATTCCCCTGTCTATAATAAGAATTCATGGCCTGGGCTTGGCTCAAACAAATACAAAACCACGTAGAATAATTTTAAGCGTTAGCAGCACATCCGTATGACACAATTACCGATTATCGATTTAACGAATGCAGCACCCGTTTCGCCAAGTGTTGATTCGCAAACAGAGAACGACAAGGGAAGCAAGGGGACCTATGCATTTGTTTCTTTGGGGTGCCCTAAAAATCTTGTCGATAGTGAAAAGATGCTCGGCACATTGGCTGTTGATGGTTATACCCTGACCGCCGACCCGAAAGGAAGCGATTTTGTTATCGTCAACACCTGTGGCTTTATCGACAGTTCTCGCAAAGAATCGTTTGAAGTGATCGAGGAAATGCTTGATCTGAAACGCCAGGGAGAAACAGGTGGAGTGATTGTGGCTGGGTGCTTGCCTGAACGCATCGGCGGAGAATTACGAGAACGACTGCCCGAAATTGATCATGTGGTCGGCGTGTTTGGACGGGATGAAATTGCTAAAGTCGCAGATCGTTTGGTTGGAAATATCAACGAACAACGAGATCTGTTCCGCCCGGCTCCCGTGCGAGCGATGGATGACCGAGCTCGCTTGCGAATCACGCCCTCACATTATGCTTATCTGAAAATATCAGAAGGCTGTAATCGCACATGCACTTTCTGCTCGATCCCCAGTATGCGGGGCAAACATGTCACCAAGCCGATTGAAGAAATTGTTACAGAAGCTGAAGAGTTGGCAGCTGATGGTGTCAAAGAATTAATTCTGGTTGCACAGGATACGACCTATTATGGAATGGACCTGTACGGCGAAGTTCGCTTAACTGCATTGCTGGCAGAGCTGGAGAAAGTTGAAGGGATAGACTGGATTCGTTTGATGTATCTTTATCCGGTCAACTTCACTGATGCATTGATTGATCAGATTGCAAATTCCCAAAAAATCCTCCCTTATTTGGACATGCCTTTGCAGCACATCAACAGCAAAGTTCTCAAGCGGATGCAAAGGCGAGTTGACCGGGAGAAAACTTTCGAATTGGTCGCCAAGTTAAGACAGCGGATTCCGAACCTGGTGTTAAGAACAACTTTTGTTGTTGGTTTTCCAGGAGAAACCGAAGAGCAGTTTGAGGAACTACGAGAGTTTGTCAAAGAAATGAAGTTCCAACGGATGGGCGTGTTTCCATATTCTATAGAACCGGGAACACCGGCAGTGAAGCTGGATGGACACTTGCCTGAAGAAGTAAAAATTCAACGGCAGGAAACCTTAATGGCTGACCAGCAGCAAATCGCCTTTGAATATGGCGAGTCGCTGATAGGGTACGAATTGGATGTATTAATTGACGAGCAAATTGAAGAAGGACTTTGGCAAGGGCGTTGTTTTGCAGATGCCCCAGAAATTGACGGTACGGTCTTCGTGCGTGGGGAAAACCTGACCGTTGGAGAATATGTGCCTACCGAAATCGTTGCCATTCAGGATTATGATTTGGTGGGACAAGCTGCCGAGTGAATCCTTGGAACATTCAGGAAACCTCTAAAAGTTGAATCGCAGAGCTTCTTGAAGACAGTTTAGTTATTAAAAGTAGTAGTCCAACTAGCGTTAAATGTCAGACATTCAGGCAATGGATTTTGAAGCTCAATTGGGCATAATTATAATTGGATAAATTTTATTAACCACAGAGACGCAGAGAACACCGAGTCAGAAAACAGCAGTGAAACAATCAATATAACTCAAGAGATTTACGGTTTCGCATTATGTTGAAATAAGAATCACCTGAAACTCCTCTGTGATCTCTGCGTCTCCGCGGTTAATTTCATTTCTTCCTGCCTGAAACCGACTACGCTTGGCGAGACGTCAGGAAATCAAATTCAAAGATTGTTAAGTTGTCTGCCATTTAACGGTAGATACAATAGTAGATTAAAAACCCCCTCTAACTCCCCCTTCGTAAAGGGGAGAACCAATTTCTAGCGGTTCCCTAAAGTGGAAATGATGCGTTTCACTTAGTGGTGCGTATCCAACCTGAACGCGTTGAAGGAGAGAAACATGAGTGAACGAATCTGGAACGCACCGAATATTATNTCGATGTCTCGAATGGTACTTTCTTTCGTTATCTTTGCGATGCTCAGTTACACCGATTGGTGGACGGCTTGCGCTGTCTGGTTCGTGATTGCAATTGCAACAGATGCAGTGGATGGTTACATCGCCCGAAAATATCAACTTGTGACAACGTTCGGGAGAATACTTGACCCATTGGTTGATAAAGTGATCGTGTGCGGATCGTTAATATTCCTGCAAAACATCGAAGGCAGCGGCATCTGCCCCTGGGTCACTTTGGTGGTAATCATTCGCGAAATTTATATCACCAGTTTGCGTGGATTCTTTGAACNACAGGGAATTGACTTTTCAGCCAAGCTACTGGGAAAACTGAAACTCATTTTTCAAGCCGTTGCGATTCCTGTGTGCATGATGTCCCTGGAAACATCTTTTGCTCAAAACACTTCCTTCATCATGTTCCGCGATTACCTGGTGATTGGAACAATCCTGATTACAATTTACAGCGGAATCGACTACACCTTGCAAGGTATCAAGCTGTTTCGAGAGCACGGCTGCAAAGAGTCCCAAGAGGATACGGAATAGTTACAGTTTTGTAGGCTGGGTTAGTTTTTACGTAACCCAGCAATACGGTTTCCACGTTGAAGAAGATGCAGTGTGCCATGCTTTTTGGTTTGAGAGACCCAACAGGCACACGAAGGTCTTTACAAGCACCGCACCCTACACATTATCCTCTGTGTCACATTTCTTTCAGTCTGCATGTGACGAAAAGTTAATCTTTGGGGTGCTGCTCAAAATGAACACCACGCAATTCCGGCAATCTCCTTAGCTACAGAATCGATTCCGGAGCTTGAACAGGGATTGTCTCTGGGTCGATAAACATTCGTTGCCAAGCTTCGAGAACGAGCAATGCCCATAATCTCGCACTGTGATCTGCTCGACCGGAGACGTGCTGTTCAACCAGATCCCTAACGGCTTGCGGTAAGAAATGACCGCGAGAGAGAGCAAGATCAGAAAGCAGTACATCGTGTAGCAATGGCTTGAGTTCATTACGAAACCAGTGATCAACCGGGACGCCAAATCCCATTTTAGGACGAGTCAGAATTGATTCGGGGATCAGATCGCGAAAAGCATCCCTAAGAATTCGCTTGCCTATTTTTCCTTTGAGCTTGTAGCTGATCGGAAGCTGCGATGCGAACTCTGCGATGCGATGATCCAGAAAAGGACTTCTGCATTCTAAGCCGACAGACATACTTGCGATATCCACCTTGGTGAGGATATCACACGGCAAATACGCCAGTAGATCGACACCTGTTGTTTGCGTAACAATATCTGTGTTGGGTACTTGATCATAAACACCAAGCAGCCAACTGTCAGCCTGAGCCCCTTGAAGCGATTCTCGAAATTCGTTTGTGTAGAGTTGATTTCGTTGTTCGGTTTGGAAAATCGTAATCCACTGTTGATAGCGGCTGCGAGGGTCCAGAGAAATAGAGGCGAGGAAACGTTTAATTCGCCTGAGGATAGTTTTTCGATTCGCAGAGGCGAGCAGCTTTTGCCAAATTTTCGAAGTCAAGATTTTCCTCAGAGGCTTGGGGAGCGAGTCGATTTTCTCTCCCAGACGGACTGCTCGGTATCGGTCGTATCCAGCGAATAGTTCGTCTCCGCCATCTCCGGTGAGAGCGACTTTGACTGCCTCACTAGTGACTTCGCATAATGCCATGGTTGGAATGGCTGA
Source organism: Planctomycetaceae bacterium (assembly GCA_016765335.1). GTDB lineage: Bacteria > Planctomycetota > Planctomycetia > Planctomycetales > Planctomycetaceae > Rubinisphaera. The sequence continues at coordinate 9,359 of JAESQE010000178.1, read as the reverse complement.
ACTGTCTGCGAATGGTTCGTCATAGTGCCAAATAAGCTTGGGCAATGATTCCAGGCTAGAGGGAGAAACGATATGTTCGTGATGCTGAGTTCCAATTTTCCGGGCTGCTTCACGGGCAAAAGAGGTTTCATCATAGCGAGCAACATCAAAGCCGATGGAAAAAGATTCCACAGGCCGGGACATCTCTTGTTGCATCAAACCGGTGATGATGGTCGAATCGATTCCACCTGAAAGAAACGCCCCCAAAGGAACATCACTTCTGAGTCGAAGCCGTACCGCATCGCTAAGTAAATCGCGAAGCTGCTGGACTGCACCATCATAGGATTTCACCACGGGAACGGGAGCGGTATGTGCTTGTTCGTCTTGTGGACTACTGTGTTCATTTCCCAAAGAGGGTGACCAATAACGCTGAACGTGGAAATTGTCGTCTTGCCAGATTGCGTAATGTGCAGGAGGAAGTTTTTGGAATCCTTCTAGAATTGAGTAGGGATGCGGAACGTATTGGTAAGTGAGGAACAGGTCAATTGCTTGCGGAGATACTTTTCTGGGAAGATTATGAATCTGCAACAGAGATTTCAGTTCGCTGGCAAACAGAAATCGATGAGCTTCTTTTCGATAGACCAGCGGCTTTTGCCCGATGCGGTCTCTAGCGAGAAAAAGTTTGTTACGTGATTGATCCCAAATCGCAAATGCGAACATTCCTTGCAGATCATCCAGGCACTTTTCTTGCTTGTGTTCGTAGAGTCGCAGCAGAACTTCGGTATCGGAAGAGGTTCGAAATTGAACTCCTTGAGCAAGCAATGTTTCTCGAATTTCGCGGTAATTGTAAATTTCCCCGTTGAACACCAGTTGCAGCGACCCATCCTCGTTGGACATCGGCTGCTGCCCTTGTTCCAGGTCGATAATTGAAAGCCTGCGGTGCCCCAAGGCTACCCCCTGTGAAGCCCCTTGATGCCAATGCGTTCCTGATGCGTCAGGCCCTCGGTGAGCCAACGCATCGGTCGTGCGTTGCAGCTCATCTTCCGAAACTGCAACCTCAGGATCAGTCCACAGTGCACCGGTAATTCCACACATAAACGTACTCCATAAATTCAGTAGGGAGCTAATTGTAATTCAAAAAAGTAGCGAAATGCTTGGCTGTGTCTTTGGGGATCATGTCACTGGAAAGAATTTAATCATCGGGAAAATCATTGAGTAGTGATTGATAGAGTTGATCGTGCTGTTTGACCATCGATTCGACAGATCGGTGATCGCGAATAAAGTTACGGGCCTGATGAGTAAGTTTTTGGCGAAGAGCAGGATCGTTGACCAGTCGACGAATCTGTTTGGCGAACTCTACGCTGTCCCCGACCGGAGCAGTCAGGCCGGTTTGTTCTGCGGTCACTAGTTCCAGGTTTTCCGGGATTTGCGAAACGAGAACAGGAATTTGATGAGCCATGGCTTCCATGAGGCTGTTTGATTGCCCCCGAACTGGCTGGCCAACCACAGGGCGTCCCAATGCTTATAGAATGGGGTCATGTCGCTTTGATGACCAACAAAACGGATGTGAGATTCGATTTCGTAGCTTTTTGCCAATTCGCGAAGTTCCTCAATTTCTGGCCCATCACCAGCAATCATGGCATAGATTCGACGATCGGCCATCTTGAGTAGATGCTCTGCCCAGAGTAATGTGGGTAACTGTTTTTGCTTGGCAAGACGCCCTGCGAAACCGACCACGAAAGCATCCTCGGGAAATTCCCATTGAGTGAGCCATGCGGACCGCTGACGGTTTTTATCTGCCTCGGGAAGTAAATCAGGGAGTTCGATTCCATTGTTGATTACATGAAGCGATGCAGCGGGCTGACCAAATTGGGCATAAAAATTGGCAACACTTTGTGAATTCGCAACCAAGGCATCGGTGCGAGGTGTCAGTTTTCGATCAAGCCAGAGCTGCCAATTTGATTTCCATGAATCTACGCATCGCTGCGAAACAACACATTTCCAGGGAGTTTGAGAGTTTTTAAGCATTCTGACATGAGAGTTTGCAGAAAACAGCCAGGAGTGGACAATGTCAGGGCCAAAGTCTTTGATAGCTGCCCCGAGACGTCGATGAGCAAACGGATCGAATCGAAGTCGTTTATTCAGAATCTGAACCGGAATCCCTGCTTTTTTAAGTTGTTGTTCATACGGCCCGCCCCGGTTCAATGCGATGATGAGCGGTTCATATTGATCAGCAGGCAGGCCAGACGCCAGCATCGCCAACTGCTTTTCTGCACCAGATTGGTCAAGCGTGGGGATAACAAACGCAATTCGGGTTATTGATTGGCTCAAGGTATTGCTTCAATTCACATAATACAGAGACATTCGCTCGAAATGTCCTTTGAATTCATAGAGGTACCCTATTCATTCAGTTGATACAGACAGGATATTAGCTGGAACGAGGCGTTCAATGGTATATCAAAAACAAATTTTCTGTAAAGAAACAGGAACAGTCTCTCATTTTTTCAAATACTGACATTGACGAAAATTCGAGTCTTGATCAACATACTCGCTGTGAAATCTTCATCGATAATTTCTGTTGTCGATTTTGCAATCGAAAGGTTACTTTATCTGTAAAAAGAATGATTCAATTATGGGTACCTCTATATAAATTCAAAAGATATTGCGAGCGGAGGGTAGACATTTTTGTCAGCCTTGAATGTAAGGCATGTTCAAACGACACAGACAGGAATGTCTGTGCCCCCTGTGTGAGAATGTCTGTGCCCCATTTGAATTTATAGAAATTCCCTTACTATCTGTCAGCTGATAAAAATGAGTTGCTCAGTGAGGAGATCTCATTTTTCTGCGTATGCGATCTGAGAATAGATCTACCGACTCTTTCAATGTTTTAATGATCAAGCAAAGGTTTTAAAGATCAGGCAAAGAAAGTGTCAAAACATGTCGATTCAGTCTCATGGCTGATAATCAGCAAAAAAGTTCTGTCTGCGTAATCGTAGCAGTCGTTTTCATATTCTAAGGAAGGAATAAACGTGCTAGTTCAATTGATATCCCACCCAACCAAGTTGCTTTTGGCCATTTGCGGCTGTTTGGGTTTACTGTATTCGCCCTCGGTTTCTGCACAGGATACCGCTGCGTTCCCAGTCAGTCTTTCAGAGGAACATGGCGAATCCCTGAGCCAGGCGATGGATGCGTACCAAGATGGTGAGTATGCCAAAGCAATTTCGGTTGCAAATTCTGTCCTCAAGGTTAGTCCTCAACTAGGACAGGCGCTGCATATCCGAGCCAGTTCCAGAGTTGAATTGGGGATTCAAACACGCAACGCAGCCATGGTTCGTGATGGGGTTGCTGATGCTCGCACTTCGATTGAAGTTACGAAATCGAAAAAGCCCGAGTACTACTTGCCTTATCTGTTCGGGATGACAAACTTGTCGATGATCGAAGATCAGGAAAAGCACGCAGAAGCTAGTATTCAGGTTGCAACTCAAATTATTGACAAGTTGGAAATGTCCGCTAAAAATCGAGCAAGCATCCTTTACCAGCGAGCATTGGCACANTTGCAAATTGATGAGACAATTGACTTAGGGATCAATGATTTCAAAGCAGCATTGAACTTAGCCCCGAAACATATCCCTTCGTTGACTGCCATTGCAGACACTTATGCAATGGGGAATAAACCAACAGAGGCCTTAGCAGCCTATGGTCAGTTGATTGAAGCACATCCCGATCTTCCGATGTCTCACAATAACCGAGGCATGTTCTATAAAAACATGAATAAAAAGGAAGAAGCATTAGCTGACTTTGCATCTGCAATCAAACTCGATCCGGAATTTTTTGTCGGGCACATCAATCATGGTTACATGCTGATGGAATTGGGCCGAACAGCTGCCGCGGAACTCAGCTTCACTAATGCAATAACACTTCGCCCGGAGAATTCTCCAGTTCTTGGATTGCGAGCCAATGTCCGTTTGCGTCAGGGAAAAGCAGTTGCTGCTGTTGCAGATTACAAAAAAGCGATTGAGATTAATCCAAAGAACCCCATGGCTTATGCAGAATTAGGTTTTGCTCACTTCTTCCTAAAGCAATATCCTGAAGCGTACCAGCAATTTGACCAGGCAATTAATCTTAATAGCAAAATGCGATTTCTTAACCCGTGGACTTACGCTTCAATGATTCTTTCCGGACAGGGAGAACAGGCCAACAATCGATTTGCAGGCACTGTTGCCAAGCCTGTTGAAGAGCGTGACTGGATTGATCTTCTCACATTACACCTGATGGGAAAAGTTGATGAGGCAACATTGTTGTCAAAAGTAAATCCTGAAAACGCAAAAGCTGCCATTGCCCAGAAATGTGAAGGCCATTATTTTGTTGGCCTACGAATTTCTGCTGGTGGTAACCCCGAACAAGCTAAATCTCACTTTGCAAAGAGCTTGGAAACACAGGCCTCTTTCCTTTCGGCCTACCGAGCTGCTCAGTTTGAACTTCAGCAATTTCAGAAGTAGTACTCCACTCTATGAATTCAAAAGAAACAGACAGGAATGTCTGTGCCCCGTTTGAACTCATAGAGATTTGAAGTTCTTTGATTATTCAGAAAAAGCCACGCACAATTACGGTGCGTGGCTTTTTTATGCTAGAGACTTGAATTATCTGGGGATTCGCAAGATCTGGTTACCGGGGAGCCTTTCAATCAGGCGTTTCATTTCAAGAATGGTGAGCGTTGAAAGAATGCGAGAAGGCTCGATACCAGCCCGTTCGATGAGCAGATCAATTGAGATCGGCTCTAGTCCCAGTAAGTTAAGAATTTCTGATTGCTGTGTGCTTAAACTTAATTCACGAGGCACACGCACTTCTGTGTTCTTTGCCTGAGATGGCTGGACCGGTTCGATTAGAGGTCCTAATTCTTCCAGAATATCATCAACACCCTGGATTAATTTTGCACCATCTCGAATGAGACGATGACACCCTTCACTTTCACGGCTATCAATTTGTCCGGGGACAGCGAAAATTTCCCGTCCCTGTTCCATGGCATGGCGAGCGGTGTGTAATGTGCCGCTGGTTGTGGAAGCTTCAATGACGATAACTCCCAGACTCAATCCTGAGACAATACGATTTCTTTGAGGGAACAAGCCTCTTGTGGGCTGCATATTCAAAGGGGATTCCGACAGAATGGCCCCTTGTTGAGAAATTTCCTCAGCCAGATCGTGATGCTCTGGTGGGTAAGTCATTGCCAAGCCGTTGGCACAAACTGCGATTGTTCGCCCGCCAGCCTTCATAGCTGCCCGGTGTGCGATGGAATCAATCCCACGAGCTAAGCCACTAATGATGGTGACCCCTGCTCGGGCAAGCCCGGAAGATAACTTTTCTGTAATCCGACGCCCATAAGCGGTGCATTTTCTTGATCCAACAATTGCAACAGCCAGTTGGTCAACAGGTTCGATGGTCCCTTTTTTATAAAGTACAATCGGAGGATCGAAAATTTCCTTCAGAGAGATTGGGTAACCTTCATCTTCCCAGGAAATAAATGAAATGCCTTTCTGTTGGCATTCTTCGTATTCTCTGCGGGCAATATCAAGCGGGTTAGTGTCTCGAATCGCATCGATGATTTTATTGCCGACTCCTCGAACTTCAGCCAATTCGCTGGCAGAGGCAGAGAGAATTTTATCGGGAGAGCCAAACCGTTCCAACAAAAGCGTCTGCATTCTCGGACCAATGCCTTTGACCATATTTAAGGCCAAGTATGCTTTTTGAATGTCAGAGAGATTATCGTTCATGATGCTGGAATCACAGAAACAAAGAGCAAAGGCGTTGCCTGGGCATTAGGAACGCATTTGCAAACTACGCAGTTCTTTGGGAGTCGGGAACGTCACATGTTCTTCCCGTGTTGTCACTTCTTCGAGTTCTGCATCGAATTTTTGTTGCAGGTAACTAATACATTCCTGGACGACAACTTCGGGAGCGCTTGCCCCAGCTGTAATTAACACCGTTTCAACTTCATTGAACCATTCCGATTTAATCTCTTCGGCTCCATCAATTAAGTAGGCCGGACAACTCATGCTGGCTGCGATTTCTTTCAGACGCCTGCTATTGGAACTGTTTTGGCTGCCTAAAACAATGACTAGATCTGCCTGGGTTGTCAGCTTCGAGACAGCATGTTGGCGGTTTGTCGTTGCGTAACAGATATCACTTTTGGGAGGGGATTCAATATTTGGATATCGCAATTTCAACTGACTGATAACAACCTGTGTCTCTTCGACACTGAGAGTTGTTTGAGTCAGGTACGCGATTTTGTCGTCCTTAGAGAAACTAAGACTATCGACATCTTCAGTCGTTTCGACCAAAGTGATGCTCTCGGGAGCTTCTCCCATTGTGCCGATGACTTCATCGTGCCCTTGATGCCCAATTAATATAATGTGATAGCCCTGCTTGGCATAACGAATCGCTTCGATATGCACTTTGGTGACCAGCGGGCAGGTCGCATCAATGGTTTGCAAATTTCGCCGGGCTGATTGTACTCGAATTTCGGGTGAGACACCATGTGCACTAAATAATAAACAGATCCATCGGGAACTTCATCGACACTGTCTACAAAAGTAACCCCTTGATTGGAAAATCGTTCAACAACATATTTATTGTGAACAATTTCGTGGTAAACGTAAATGTTGGAGCCAAACAATTCGACGCACTGCTCCAGGCACTGGATTGCCATATTGACCCCAGCACAAAAGCCTCGTGGATTTGCAAGGATGATTTTCATATTGATCCGGTTTCGAATTCGCTCGTTAATATATTATTGGATGTGGCAGATTTATGAATCAGAGTCTGTTTCAATTACTATCCAGTAGGTATTATTGTAACATAAACGGGCTGAAATATAGCGACTCGATGTCAGCCGAGTGATGATGACACAAAATATACCACAATTGTTTATTATAGTCGTTCTCTGCAATTTTATCAGGGGTGAAAATATGGGATTTTTCGATAAACTTCGAGCTGAATTCGTAGATATTGTTGAATGGGTTGATGACTCTCGCCATACATTGGTTTGGCGATTTCCTCGTTATCATAACCAGATAAAGAATGGGGCAGAACTCATTGTGCGTCCCGGACAGTTAGCTGTTTTCGTCCATCGAGGAGAATTGGCTGATGTATTTGAGCCGGGACATTATCAGTTGGCGACCGATAATCTTCCGATTTTAAGCACATTACAAGGCTGGAAGCATGGCTTTGACAGTGCGTTCAAAGCTGAGGTGTATTTCGTCAATACGACGAAAATCACAGACCTCAAATGGGGGACGCCGAACCCGATCATGATGCGAGATGCTGACTTTGGTCCGATCCGCTTGCGAGCATTTGGAACCTATGTTCTCCGAGCGAGTGATCCCCGCGCCTTATTAACGGAATTGGTTGGCACCGATTCTCAGTTTGAAGTCGATGAAATTTCGGAGTTGATGCGTTCGATCATCGCAACTTCCATGGCTGACATTCTCGGTGAAGCGAAAATCGCTGCACTGGATTTGGCTGCAAACTACCAAGAGCTTTCCGATCAATTAAGACTAGCTGTCATTAAACGTATTGATGATGAGTACGGGCTGGATGTGCCTCAGTTGTTTATCGTTAATATTTCGCTGCCCGAAGAAGTCGAGAAAGCAATTGACACTCGATCCAGCATGGGAGTGATTGGAGACTTGGGAAAATTTCAGCAATTCCAAATGGGGAAAGCGATGCTGACCGCTGCTGAAAATCCAGCGGGAGGCGGTGCTTCAGAAGGGCTTGGTATGGGGATGGGCTTTGCGATGGCAAACCAAATGGTGAATGCTCATCCGTTTGCCTCAGGGGGAGCAACTCCTCCGCCGCCCCCACCTGTTCAATCTGCCTGGCATCTCGCTAAAGATGGGCAGACTCAAGGCCCTTATTCTTTACCTCAACTCTCACAAGCAATCGCAGCCGGACAAGTTTCTCCAGGAACTTTTGCCTGGACACAAGGGATGCCAGCCTGGACTCCGTTCGAGCAAGTTCCTCAGTTAGCAGTAGCAGGTAGCCCTCCTCCGCCACCGCCACCAGGAATGTAATTTACTAGACAAGGCTGATAATCGGACTCGTCTACTGGACAACTAAAACTTTTCAATTTACTCGCTGTTCCAACAACTCATCCCTCGTGTAAAACCTTCCATCGATTTAAGGAACTTTTTGAGATGACATCCTCGACATCAAGATTCTGTTGCTCTGGTATTTTATCCATTGTTTTTTTGGCTGGGACATTCCTGCTGAATTCTCATGCCTGGGCAGATGGCCCGCTAAGCGTTACACAGGAAAAGAAAACACTTGTCGTCCCCGATGGCGTTTTTTTGATGAATATTGCTCATGAACCGCAGGTCATTGATCCTGTTGATTTGGCGTTTGATGAGTCTGGCAGACTTTGGGTCGTAGAAATGCGAGATTATCCTAATGGGCCAGATGAGGGAGAGAAGCCAACTTCGCTCATCAAAATATTAGAGGACAAAGATGGAGATGGCATCTACGAGACAGCAAATGTTTTTGCGGACCAGTTACTGTTTGCCAACAGTATTTTGCCTTGGAAACAGGGAGTGATTGTCACGCTTTCTGGAAAAATTGAATGGATGATCGACCGGGATGGAGATGGCAAAGTCGACCACCGGGAAACATGGCTTGAAGGATTCGCAGAGAAAAATCCTCAATTACGAGCCAATCACCCCACTTTAGGGCCTGATGGTTGGATTTATGTCGCCAACGGTTTACGAGGTGGTTTGGTTAATGTGGTGAATCCAGATTGGCCCAAGCTCAAAGCTCCGATTGAATTACGGGGACGCGATTTTCGGTTTCATCCTCAAACAGGTGCCTGTGAAGCGATTGCAGGAAATGGACAATTTGGCATGTCGTTTGATGCCTGGGGAAATCGCCTGGTTTGTTCGAATAGAAACCCTGCGATGCAAGTCATGCTGCAATATCAACATTTGCAACAACAACCGAAACTCCCGATTCGCTCTTTAGTGCAGGATGTATCCCCTTCAGGTGTCAATTCCAAGCTCTTTCCAATTTCGGCGAATTGGACAACTTCGAATCTCCATGCCGGGCAGTACTCGGCAGCATGCGGCGTACACGTTTATCAAGGCACGATGATGCCTGCGATGTTCAAAGATCGCATATTTGTGTGCGATCCGACTGCCAACCTGGTGCATCAGGATGAGCTGGAAATTGATGACGCAACTTTCCGTGCAGTCAATCCGTCTCAGCCCCGAGAATTCATGGCCAGTACAAATGAATGGTTTCGTCCGGTGAATATCAGAACCGGTCCCGATGGAAGTTTGTATGTAGTTGATATGTACCGAGCAGTGATTGAGCATCCGCAATTCATGCCTGACGAA